>JAFZRG010000198.1 GCA_017619985.1 Bacillota bacterium
ACGGGCTCGGAATCGGAGACGATGGAGACCGCCATGGTCATGATGTCCGCGCCGTTCAGAACGTCTGCCGCCATCTGGCCGGTGGTCTTGCCGAGGGCGACGTAGTCGAGCGTCTCGGAACCCACGCAGCCGTACTGCGCGACCTGCTCTTCTTCACTGCCGTAGCAGGGGATGCCTGCGGGATCGGTCGCCGCAGTGACCACGGAGAAGTTGTTGACGACGTTGTTGTCGGTCAGATTGCAGAGGCAGTCGATGCCGTCCGCGAGCAGGGACGCGATGCCGGAAGCGATCTCGGAAGCGTCGGTGACGCCCTGCGCCTTGATCTCGAAGCCGTAGTCGCCCGCGATCTTCTGGTATTCCTCAAGCTGCGCCAGAGAGTTGGCTTCGGAAGTCGTGTACAGGATGCCTACGGTCTTCGCGTCGGGCTGGAAGGCTCTCATCATGGCCATCTGGGCCGGATAATTCAGGTTGTCGGATGTGCCGCTGCAGCCGCTCTGCGGGGCATTCAGGTCCTTGACGAGGCCAGCGCCCGTGGGGCTGGAGACGGCGGAGAAGATGACGGGGATGCCTGCGTCCTTGGCCGCCGCATAAGCCGCGGTGGCGGACGGGGTCGCGATCGCGATGATCACGTCGCAGCCGTCGGTGACGAATTTCTGCGCCGCCATGGAATTGGTCTCGCCTTCGCCCATGCCGTTGACGAAGTCGATCGTGCAGGTCTCGCCGTCCACGAAGCCTGCTTCCTTCAGACCTTCGATGATGCCGATGTAGCAGTTGTCAAGGGATGCGTGCGGCGCAAACTGCAGGATGCCGATGCGCACGGTTTCCGCTGTTTCCTCACCGCCCTGCTCGGGCTGCTGCGCGGGTTCGTTCGAACCGCTGCTGCACGCTGCCATAGACAGGATCATTGCCAGTGCCAGGATGATTGCCAGGATCTTCTTGCTTGTCATTTCGTTTTCCTCTTTCTTTCTGCGGCCTCTTGGGCCAGCCTTTCTGTCGATGGTCTTTGGGAATATCAGCGGAATAAAAAACGCTTTTGCCCACGGTTTCCCGGGACAAAAGCGCTATGCTTCTGCGTTGCCACCCGAGTTGCGCATTGCTGCGCCTCTCACTTACACCTGCCATCACAGGTGCCCCGATTTGTAACAGGAGGGATCCCGTCGGTCACTACTGAGCGTACCGTAAGGTGACGCCGTTCAAACCGCCCTCAGAAGTCCATTCGCCTGCCGCTTTCCGCTTCGCTCTCACCGCCCGAAGCTCGCTGGATGGTCCGCTTGTGCAGGGTACTACTCTTCCTCACAGGTTTGTTCTGTATGAAATTGTCTGTATTGTAGCGCGGCCGTTTTGGCTTGTCAAGCAGTTTTTTTTAATCAAAAGCCCGCGGACATCGCTTCGCGGGCTTTTGAAAGGAGCGGAAAATATGCAGGCTTTGCCGCCCCGGGATGTTGATATACACACTGTTTCCTGCTATGATAATTATAAGTCGTTCACTAGTGAACAAGTCAAGCACGGAACATAGAAAAGAATCTTTTTTTGTAAAATATTAGAATGACCGAAATGAATAAACCGGATAAGGAGAATCTGTTCACCATCGCGCAGGCCGCCAACGCCTGTTCGGTGTCGCGGTCCACGCTGCTGCGCATGGAGGAGGAAGGTCTACTGACGCCCGCCCTGCACGAAGAGGGAAAATACCGCTACTACAGCACGGATAACGTGACGCAGGCCCTGCAGATCTATGCCATGCACCGCATGGGCCTGACCCACAAAGAGATCCATCCGCTGGTGGACGATCCCGGGGACATTGACGCGGTTATCGGGCAGCTGGAGCACCTGCGGGACAACCTCAACGATATCCTGACCCATTTGAAAAAGCGGACCATGAAGGATTCGACCACGGTCACGGAGATGCTGCGTCTGCCCGAGACTTTGTGTTACGTCCGCACGTACGAACTCGAGGGCGGACGGTACGACTTTCGCCAATACATCCGCGACACCCTGACGGACGCCATCCGCGCGGGCTGCCGGCTCGACTGGGAACGCGTTCCCTTTATGCGGGTACAGCGGCCGGACCTCGCCGAGGGCATGGTCGAACGCGGCGTCTACCGCTACCGCATCTGCGTGCCCATCACCGGCCATCCGAAACACTGCGAAAACATCGAAACGGTCCGTTCCCGGCAGGTCCTGTCGGTCACGTGGCACGGGGAAGTGACGGACCTCGCGCAGCGCACGCTGACTCTGGCAACAGACGCTCGCGCCATGAATCTGAAGCCGACCGGCTGGTTTCACGTCATCCTCGAGCGGTCCGTCGCGGAGACCGGCACAGGAAACGCGCGCAGCAACGTGCTGCAGCTCGGCTGCATCGTCGAATAGCATCGATAAGGCAAAGGCGCCGCCCGGAACCGGGCAGCGCCTTTTTGTGTGCTTCGCAATATTTCTCTATCTCTTATCCCTTTTGGAGGACTGGGTCTGCAAATACAGGCCTTAGCCTTCGATCTGAATGAACTTCGGCGTTTCGATCTTTTCTTCCGGCTGCTTCTTGGGCACGGAGATCTTCAGGATGCCGTCGACGAATTTCGCCTTGATATCCTCTTCCTTCAGCTCTTCGCCTACGTAGAAGGATCTGCTGCTGGAGCCGTAATATCTCTCGCGTCTGATGTACTTGCCTTCCTTCTCGTCGTTCGTATCGAACTTCGTCTCGGCGGAAATGGTCAGGTAGCCGTCCTTCAGCTGGGCCTTTACGTCTTCCTTCTTGACACCGGGCAGTTCGACGTCCAGTTCGTAAGAACCTTCGGTCTCCTTGACGTCGGTGCGCATCAGCTGGGTCTGCGGGCCCTGCACTCTCTTGACAGGACGGTCAAAATCATCGAAGAAATCATCGAACAGATTGTTTCTGAATACACTGGGCATAAGTAACATGTTGGGTCCCTCCTTTTCATGAACCAAATATCTTTTTCTGCCTTTGCGGCAGGTGTTCTCTTTCGAGCAACTATGTTATACCACGTTTGTTAGCACTCGTCAATAGTGAGTGCTAACATTTTTTAAAAAATTTTTGGCCCATCGGAAAAGCTTCCCGGTGACCCAAAAAAAGCGCACAGCGCCTGGTAGACTGTATCGTTTCCAATGACATCGATAATACGACCGGCTTTCCGATCGGTGTCACAAATCTTCCATTTTAAGCATTCTTGCACCATGTTTTTGCCACAGTAATACAGAAAAACTAAATGTGTTGCATATTTGAGGTCAAACATGCAACACTATCTGCCATTTAACCCGCTATGTGCCATATTCGTGCAACATCGAGGCTTTTATTATTCGTCCTGTGACATCCGGCGGATATGCTCGATATACTCCTGGAATCTCTCCGCACGGGCGGACGGGTTGTTGCGCAGGATGCGCTTTGCAGCTGCGAACGGTTTCGGTCTGCGCGCCTTTGCCTGCGCGACGACGGATTTCAGGCGCTCGCGCCGCTCCTTCGCACGGCTGCGGACGTCTGCCACGCACTCGCGCAATTCCTCGGCATCCGGGACCCCATTGCCGTTCACGTCCAGGTACGCAAGTTTCGCGTCTACCTTGTCTTTGACTCTCTCGGCCCGCTCCACGGCAGCAGCCAGACGTTCGTTTTCTTCTGCCATCTCCTGCAGCAGCGCTTTCAGATCCAGAGCCTGGCGTGCTGAGACCGTCGTATCCACAGCAAGTCCAGCCATCAGAACGTGCGCCAGGATCTGCACCCAGACGCCGGTAAAATACTGCAGGGCGACGTCGAAGAACGGATGCACCCACTTCACGAGCAGCACGGAAAACACACACCAGGCGAACGTTGCGCGCGGGCAGACATAACCGTGGAGGTTGCCCGGGTCATGCGAATAGTCCCAATAGCGCACGGCAAACAGCTTCTCCATCAGCGCGCCTGTGAAATACTCAAGAATGCTCGCGGCCAGCCCGCCCAGCAGGGCGGTCAGCAGCACATTGTCCTGCGCCGGCAGCGCCGCGTGCAGGATCGTGATCGCGCCGAAGCCGTAGATCGGCAGGATGGGACCGAACAGAAAGCCGCGGTTCACGAGCTTATGGCTGCGCACAGAAACGTAGGCCACCTCCCAGAGATAGCCCGCCAGGGAATATAAAAAGAACAAGAGGATCCACTGATCCACGGAATACCGATACATAAAAACTCCCTGCGGATGATCCGCAAGGAGTATTATACCACTATTTCTTCTGCCCTTTCCACGCCTCCAGGATGGCCGCGTCTTCGTACTGCTGCATCCAGAGGTCGCGGTAGTGGCCGCCGGCCGCCAGCAGTTCCTCGTGCTTGCCCTGCTCGATGATCCTGCCGTCCTGCACGACGAGGATGATGTCCGCGTCCTTGACGGTGGACAGCCTGTGGGCGATCACGATGGACGTGCGCCCGCGGATGACCGTGTCGATGGCCGCCTGGATCTTCTGCTCGGTGATCGTGTCGACCGAAGCGGTCGCCTCGTCCAGCACGACGATCTTCGGCTGCGCGAGGATGGCCCGCGCGAAGGAGATCAGCTGCTTTTCGCCGGTGGACAGCATGTCGCCGCCCTCGCCCACGTCCGTGTCGAGGCCCTTTTCGAGCTTTTCGATGACCCCCCTGGCGCTCACGAGATCGATGGCGTCCCAGATCTCCTCTTCCGTCGCGTCCGGCCGGCCGTAGACCAGATTCTGGCGTATGGTGCCGGAAAACAGATGCGGCGACTGCAGCACGTAGCCTAGGGCCGAGTGCAGCCAGAGCTGGGAGCGGTCACGCGCGTCGCGGCCGTCGATCAAGAGCCTGCCTGCCGTCGGTTCGTAGAACCGGCAGACGAGGCTCGCCAGCGTGGATTTGCCCGCGCCGGTCTCGCCGACGATAGCGAGGTTCGTGCCGAAGGGGATCTTCAGGTTGAAGTCCTTCAGGACGTATTCGTCCTCCGCCGCGTCCGGATAGCGGAAGTCCACGTGGTCGAATTCGATATCGCCCTTGATGGGCTCCCAATTCTCCTTTTTCGGATCGAACGCGTCGCCGTACTTCGCGATGACGTCCGCCGTGTCGGTCACGGTCGGCTTCATCGTCAGCAGGTCCGTAAAGCGGCCGATGTTCACCTGCGCCTGCACGAGCAGGGCCAGCACTTCCACCAGCCAGCGGACCGGTTCCATCAGGTCCTGGGCGTAGCTCATGAACAGCGAGAACGTGCCCACCTGGTCCGCCGCGAGGATGCCGCCCTTCCACAGGACGAGCGCCAGCGCGCAGGACGAGGCCAGGTTCGTGACCATGGAGAACGCCCCGTACGT
>JAFZRG010000199.1 GCA_017619985.1 Bacillota bacterium
ACGCACCTGAAAAGAGGACGATATGATACTCATACTTGTAAAACAGATCCTTCAGATGTTCCTGCTGGCGGCAGCCGGTTATCTGCTCTTCAAGGGCGGAAAGATCAGCCAGGAGGGCAGCAAGACGATCGGCAACATCCTGATCTTCGCGTCGCTGCCCGCGGTCATCATCAACGGCTTCCGCATCGACCGGACGCCCGAACACGTGTCCGGCCTCCTGTGGAGCGCTCTGGGCGCCGCGGTGCTTCTGTTCGTGTCCATCCTGGTGGCGCAGCTCGCTTTTAAAAAAGACGGCGTCGGCGCGTTCGCGACGACGTTCTCCAATCCGGGCTTCTTCGGCATCCCGCTGATCGTTGCCACGTTCGGACAAGGCGCTGTGTTCTACGCGGCTCCGTTCATCGCGTTCCTGAACATCGGGCAGTGGACGTACGGCGTTTCGCGCCTGAACGGCCAGCCGATCACGCAGGGGCTGCAGCCGAAGAAACTGATCAAAGCGCCGTTCGTCATCGCGATCCTGGTCGGCCTGTTCCTGTTCATCACGCAGATCCCGCTCCCGGAGATCGTGAGCAATTGCCTGAACTCGATCGCCGGGCTGAACACACCGCTGGCCATGTTCACCGTCGGCATCTACCTGGCGCAGACCGACATGGCGAAGATGCTCAGCCGCAAGGTGCTGTACAAGATCTCCGCGCTGCGCCTGCTGGTGATCCCCGCGATCTCCCTGTTCGTCATCATGCTTCTGCCGAAATCGATGGAGGAGATGCGGACGGTCCTGATGATCGTCGCCGCCTGCCCGGTAGGGTCCAACGTGGCGGTCTACGCGCAGCTGCACAACAAAGATTATCCCTACGCAGTCGAAACGGTGGTCATCTCCACGATCCTTTCGATCCTGACGATCCCGTTCATGGTCTATCTGTCGTCGCTGATCTGGCGATAAGGAGGAATATTTATGAAGAAACTGTTATCGTTCCTGTTGGTTTTGACCCTGGCAATGTCCCTGGCTGCCTGCGGCGGGTCATCGAATGGACCCGCGGAACCTGCCGCCGAACCTGCGGATAACACGCCCGCAGCGGAAGAACCGGCGGAAGAACCGGCGGAGACGGCCCCTGACGCGATCGCGGCCTGCTACGGCGATTGGCGGCTCGTGAACATATCCGGCAGCGCGGTCGAAGAGAAGCTGGCGGGGATGTCCGACGCGGCAAAGGAAGAATTCCTGAGAGGCTTCCGCGAAATGATGAAGTTCGAGCTGGGCGAGGAAAGCTATTTCGTGATGGACGACGTCTGGAACGAGGTCGAACTTGTCGAAAAAGGAGACACAGTCACAGCATCGCAGAAGATCTACGGCAACGAACTTGAGATCCGTGACGGCGTGCTGACGCTTTCCTCAGCGGATCAGATCTACGAGTTCGAAAAGGTGAGCGATACGCCCCAGCCCAATCCGTACTGGTATTACGGCGATTATGAGCTGTACAAGATCAAGATGAACGAATCCGATACGGATTGGAGAGATCCGGAACCGGACTTCGATTCCAAATTCTGCTTTATCTCGATCTACGGGATCACCGAGGGCATGGATTGGCTCCTTTCCGATACGTGGCGCGGAAAGCTCGATCTCGACAACATGACCCTGACAGCGACGGTCTACGGCAAGGAGGAATCCCGCACGGACCGGATCGAGTTCATCGACAAAGGCCTGCTCCGCTACTGCGACGGCATGGTGCTTTGGTACTATAAAGCCAGATAAACACACCTTTATTCGACTCTGCAAGGAGCAATACTATGATAACAAAGAGCAAGATCATCCGCTGCATCGCTTTTCTGCTGGCGTTCGCGCTGATCGCCGGAAGCGTTCCCGGCACAGCGTTTGCAGACGACACAGACTATCAGTTCGGTGCAGCCGAGTACTATTCCAAGATCTCGAAGGACTACGTCCCGGTCGATTTTTACTATACGGACGACTGGTTTTCCGCTGGCCCTGCGCAGGCCAACGGCGGTCTGGCGCTGATCTCCGCGAAGCTGGCCGCCTCAGGCGGCGAAGCGGAGCACTGCGCAGCCTTCCTGAGCGCGCTCGGGTTTACGGACGTCGCGTCGAAACGTTTCGGCAGTACGGAAAACGACTGCGCGTACACCATCGGCACGAAGACCGTGAACGGTAAGACGCTGGCGGCCGTCGTGTTCCAGGGCGACCTGTACGGCGATAAAGGCTGGCAGCAGAACGTCACGATCAATATCGACGGGACCGATACGAAAGAGCAGGCATCCTACGCGGCTGCCGCGCAGGCGTTCCTCGCGGATCTCGACGCGATGTCCCTCGGCAATGACGTGACTCTCTGGGTCACCGGGCAGAGCAGGGGCGGTGCGGTCGCGAACCTCGCATCGGCTTATCTGCTGGACCGCGCGGATGCGCCGCAGGTCTTCTGCTATACTTTCGAATCGCCTGCTACGACCTCCGATGCGGAAAAGGCCGGCGGCGGAAAGTACGCCGGCATTCATAACTACGTCTGCGGCGACGACCCTGTGGCGATGCTTCCGGTCTGGGGCATGGTCCGCTACGGTCAGGATATCGTCTACGATACGGACCCGGTGGAGGACGTGCAGGCCGAAGCCGTACGCCTGAATCCGGCCGCTGAAGAACTGGTGCAGAATTATAATCCCGCCGTGTTCGACGGTGATGTCAAAGGCTATCTGGAGGAACTGATGGCCAGCCTGGAACTCATCGTTCCGACGAGGGAGGCTTATACCAAAGCACTTATAGCCTCGTTCGAGACCGGTGCCGGGGAAGAAGTCGATTTCTCCTATACCTACCAGGAAGGTCTGCAGACGCTCTGCCATCTGATCTTCGGCGTCGAAGGGGAAACGATGAGCAAGCTGAGCCCGCTGCTGGACATCCTGCCGGCCCTGACTTACAGTTACGTGGAAGAGTCTTATGCCGTAAGCCCCTTCGCGGAGAACACTGCAGAACTGCTGGATCATGCCGCCCGCTTGCGCTGGGAGGCTGCCTGCGGTTTCTGCGAAGAGATCGGCGAGGGCGGCCCCGATTCTCTCGTGTCGCAGAAGGGCATGTACGCGCTGCTGCGCTTTCTCAGTCCGCTGTTGATCCATCTTCCGGATATGACGCAGGGCGATTGGGAACTTCCCCCGTATGACGAGGAATGGATCGACAACTATACGGACTATTTCGATTACGGCATCATCGGCACACTCTCGGGCGGCAGCTCCACGCTGGTCTTCTCGCATCACCCCGACGTGATCCTGGCAAGACTGTCGCTGCAGGCGCCGGCTCCCGCCATGGAAGACGTTGCCTTGACTATAACCGCTCCCGCCGCAGGTGATGAAAACGCGAAGGCGCCGGGAGAAGCGGGAGAAGCCGTCGAGGGCCTCGATCTGTCCTGGCTCGTCTGCGAAGACGCAGCCTGGCTGACGGAAGACGATCCCCTGCAGGACGGCAAACTGTACTATCTGCAGCTGACGCTCTCCGCCGCCGGCCACACGGTGCCGGAGGATCTGTCGGTCACGCTCAACGGGGAAGAGGCTGAGGAATGCGAGATCGCGTATCCCGGCGGCCCCGCCATTATCACCGCCACCTGGCCGTTCCAGCTGGGCGAAGAACAGCAGGCAGTCGTCCGTTACGACATGAACGGTCACGGCGAAGCTCCTGCGTCCTATACCGTGCCGCTTGGCACCATGCTTGCGAAGGCGGAGCAGACGCCTGAAGAGCCTGGCATGGTCAAGGATGAGACCGGATGCTGGATGTTCGCCGGCTGGTCCGGTGAAGACGGCACGCCCTGGGACGAGCTGACGGCGGACGGAGACGTCACGCTGTACGCTTCCTGGACACGGGTCATCGACGAGATCGTCCTGACCTACGATATTCCCCGCGTCGGCGACAGCGGCGATCCGCTGCTGGAGATCGGACTGCCGGAAGACGCGCCGTACATGCTCGTCGACGGGCAGGCCCGTCTGATAGACGAAGACTGGAACTACGTCGAACAGATCGATTCAACGGAACCGCTGCTGCTGAGGTTTTACCTGACTCCCGTTTCCGGTGACATCCTGTTCCTGACGGAGGAGGATGAATACGGCGGCATGACGTATACCGGGACGATCACGATCAACGGAGAAGAGATCGGTCCCTTCAGCGTATACTGGGATCTCCACTACGAGGACGAAGACGACGAAGTGGGCACCGAAATGCTCTGGTTTGACGCGGAATATGGGTTTACGCCGCTGGAAAAAGCCTCTCCGGGGAAGCCGGATCCGTCCGATAAACCGGCCGAACCTGATGAACCCGCTGAGTCTTCCGAACCTGCCGGAGAAACGAAGAGATTCGTGGACGTTCCGGAAAATGCTTATTACGCGAAAGCCGTGGACTGGGCGGTCGCGGAGGGCGTGACCGCAGGCACGGACGAGACGCACTTCTCGCCGGACGAAGGCTGCACGCGCGCGCAGATCATGACGATGCTGTGGGCTGCGGCAGGCGCGCCGGCAGAGAGCGGCACGTCCGGATTCGAAGATGTTCCCGAGGACGCCTATTACGCGAAAGCGGTCGCGTGGGCCCTGGAGAAGGGGATCACGTCTGGCGTCGACGCCTCGCACTTTGCGCCGGGAAGGACCGTGAGCAGGGCGGAAGTCATCACGTTCCTGTACCTGTTTGCCGGGGAAAAGACAGAAGCGGACTGCCCGTTCGCCGACGTTCCCGAAGGCGCGTACTATGCCGGTGCCGTGCGCTGGGCATATGCTGCCGGGGTCACGGCGGGGACCGACGCGGAACACTTCTCGCCGGACGCCCCCTGCACCAGAGCGCAGGTCGTTACGTTCCTGTATCTCGTGCTCGGTCAGGATTAAGGCAATATCAGAATAATAATTATTTTTCACAGCCGCTTGACA
>JAFZRG010000200.1 GCA_017619985.1 Bacillota bacterium
CTGTGGTGCTTCAACGAAGAGACCGTCGCGCGGGCGATCCGCGCGTCGAAGATCCCCGTGATCTCCGCGGTGGGTCACGAAGTGGACGTCACGATCGCCGACTACGCTGCGGATCTGAGAGGCGCGACCCCGACGGCAGCGGCGGAACTGGCCGTGCCGCACATGGCGGCGCTCATCGACACGCTGCAGCTGTACACACCACAGAGGCTGTACCGCAATCTCGAGGCGGGCTTTGAGAATTACGCGCTGACGCTGCAGAGGCTGAGAGACAGTGCGGAGCATAGCATCCGCAGCCTGCTGCAGGAAGCGGAGAGCAGGCTGGAACTGCTGAAGAACGATGTGGATCTGTCGAATCCCATGAACGTTTTGGACAAGGGCTACGCGATGGCCCGCAAGGACGGTTCGTGGAAAGACAGGGCGGCCGCGTTCCGGAAGGGAGATCTCCTGGATCTGCAGTTCAAGGACGGAACTTTGCTCTGCCTGGTGCAGGAGGTAACGATACATGAGTGAAAAGAAGATCGAAGACCTGACGTTCGAAGAAGCGCTCGCTGCGCTGGAGGAAACAGCCGAATCTCTCCGCAGCGGAAAGCTCGGACTGGAGGAAAGCGTAGAAGTTTACGATAAGAGTATTCTGTTATACAACCGCTGCAAGGGCATCCTGGACAAGGCGAAGCAGAAGATCGAGATCTACCGGCCGCAGGACGGCACAACGGAGGCGTTTGAAGAATGAACAGTCCGGAATTCAACAGACTGAGGAATCTTGTGAACGAGCACATCCTCGATTATATGCCGGTCATCGACCAGAAATGCAGCACGCTGTACGATTCCATGCGCTACAGCCTTACGGCCGGCGGCAAAAGGATCCGTCCCGTGCTCATGCTGGCAGCGGCATTGATGTGCAAGGAGAAGGAGGAGATCATCCTCCCGTTCGCATGCGCAGCGGAATACATCCAGACCTATTCGCTCATCCACGACGACCTGCCGGCCATGGACAACGACGACTACCGCCGCGGCATGCTGACGAATCACAAGGTCTACGGCGAAGACATCGCCATCCTGGCGGGCGACGGGCTTCTTTCCGCCGCGTACGAGATCATGACGAAGCACATGCTGCTGTTCATGGATGACCCTGAGAGGCTCAAACGCATGACCCGCGCAGCGTTCGAACTGTCGAAAGGCACCGGCGTGCGCGGCATGGTCGCGGGCCAGGTCGCGGACGTGGAGAACGAAGGCAAGGCCTGTTCCGAGGAGATGCTCACGTTCATCCATGCGAACAAGACTGCCGCGTTCATCAAGAGCGTCACGCTGGCGGGCGGCTATCTTGGCGGCGCGGACGAACAGCTGCAGAACGACCTGAAGACCTACGGCGAGCATCTCGGGCTCGCGTTCCAGATCGTGGACGACATCCTCGACGTCATCGGCGACGAGAAGAAGCTGGGCAAGAAGACGCACGTCGACGAGCAGCTCGACAAGGCGACATATCCGGCGCTGTACGGGCTGGACAAGTCCATAGACATCGCGATGAGCCATCTGGCGAAGGCGAGAGACGCCATGGAAAAGTATTACGATGAAGCGGAAGTCTTCAACTGCATCATAGACTTCCTGGAATCGGAGATCATTCGATAATGATTACGAAAAACAAGGAAAATCTTCTGACAGAAGACGTCAAGCATATGGATACCCGCAGCCTCGAGCTGCTGGCGGTCGAGATCCGCGAACAGCTGCTGGAGGACGTGTCCCGCACCGGCGGGCACCTGGCTTCCAACCTCGGCGTCGTCGAACTGACGATCGCGCTGCACCGCGTGTTCGACGTGTTCAAAGACCGCATCGTATGGGACGTGGGCCATCAGACTTACGTGCACAAGATGCTGACCGGCCGCTGGGACGCCATGCAGACGCTGCGTCAGATGGACGGTATCTCAGGCTTTCCCAAGCGGATGGAGAGCCGCAGCGACGCGTTCGATTCGGGTCACAGCGGGTCGTCGATATCGGCCGCGTTCGGCTACGCTACGGCGAGGGATCTGAAGGGCGAGGACTACGCCTGCGTGGCGGTCATCGGCGACGGAGCCCTGAACTGCGGCGTTTCCTATGAGGCGCTGAACAGCGCCGGCGCGCAGCAGACGCCCCTGATCATCGTGCTGAACGACAACGAGATGTCCATCGATTCCAATGTGGGCGGTGTGGCGAAGCATCTGCAGGAACTGCGGACTTCCGGCCGTTACCTCGAGATCAAAGAGGACATCAAGCACGCGACGAGGAACATGCCCCGCCTGCAGAGAGGCCTGAGCGCAGCCAGGGACAAGCTGAAAAACGCGATCATCCCTTCCGACGTCATCATCGAAGAGATGGGCTTCAAATATTACGGTCCGGTGGACGGCCACGACATCGACGCGCTGACCGACGCGTTCTATGCCGCGAAGCAGCAGAGACGGCCGGTCTTCGTCCATGTGGTCACGAAAAAGGGAAAGGGCTTTATCCCAGCGGAAAAGAATCCGAGCAAGTTCCACGGCATCGGTCCGTTCGACCCGTCCACGGCGATCTCCGCTCCGGAAGAACCCTGCGGCAGCTATTCCGACGTGTTCGGCGCGGCGCTTGCGGAAGAAGCCGCGGAAGACGACAGAGTCGTGGCCATCACGGCTGCGATGATGGACGCCACCGGCCTTTCCGTGATGAAGAAGCGGTTTCCGGACCGGGTCTTCGACGCCGGCATCGCGGAACAGCATGCGGTCTCGTTCGCGGCAGGACTTGCTCTCGGCGGATTGAAGCCCGTCGTTGCGATCTATTCCACATTCCTGCAGAGAGCGTACGATCAGATCCTGACGGAAGTGTGCCTGCAGAACCTGCCTGTCGTGTTCGCGCTCGACCGCAGCGGGGTCACGGGAAGAGACGGCGAGACCCATCAGGGCAGCTTCGATATCGCGTATCTGTCTTCCATGCCGAACATGACCGTCCTGGCCCCGAAAGACGGCCCGGAGCTCGTCGCCATGCTGCAGTACGCGCTCAATCTCGGCGCTCCGTGCGCCATCCGCTATCCGAGAGGAAAGGCGGCGGATCTGTCCGAATATGCGCTGCCCGCAGGCGTCAGCCGCCCGCAGCTGCTCAAGGACGGCCGCTACATGTGCATCCTGGCGGCAGGCAGCAGCGTGGAGGACGCCATCAAAGCGTCGGATCTCCTGGAGGAAAAGGACATCCATTGCGCTGTTTATAATCTGCGCGTGCTGAAGCCTCTGAATGAAACGTTCCTTGAAGATATCTTCCGGGAGTACCGGCACGTGATCACGCTGGAAGACGGCGATGTCTGCGAAGGCGTGGGAACGCGCATCGCGGCGCTCGCGGCGGAAAAGAACGCGCCGTGCCGCGTCAAGGTGCTCGGCTGGCCGGACCGCTTCATCGAACACGGCAGTACGGAGGAATTGAAAGAACGCTACGGACTGGATCCGCAGTCGGTCGCAGAAACGGCGGTGAGCTGGCTTGAAGAGCAGGATTGACGTACTGCTGGTCGACCGCGGCTATTGCGAGACCAGGGAAAAAGCCAAGTGCATAGTCATGGCGGGACTCGTCTTCGTGGATGGACAGCGCTGCGACAAGCCCGGCACGAACGTGGCAGAAGACGCCAGGATCGAAGTGCGCGGCGACGACTGCCCGTACGTTTCCCGCGGCGGACTGAAACTTGCCCGCGCGCTAGACCGGTTCGGTCTCGATATGACCGGCAGGGTCTGTCTCGATATCGGTTCCTCGACCGGCGGATTTACCGACTGCATGCTGCAGAAAGGCGCCGTGAAAGTCTACGCCGTGGACAGCGGCACGAACCAGCTCGTCTGGAAGCTCCGCAGCGACGAACGCGTCATCTGCATGGAACAGTACAACTTCCGCTACGCGGTCCCGGAGGATTTCGCGGACCGGATGGATTTCGCCTGCACGGACGTGTCCTTCATCTCGCTGAAGCATATCCTCGGCCCGGCTGCGGCGCTGCTGAAAGACGGCGCTTGTATGGTCTGCCTGATCAAGCCGCAGTTCGAAGCGGGCAGAGAACAGGTCGGCAAGAACGGCATCGTCCGTGACCCGGCCGTGCACCGCCAGGTGATCGGAAGCGTGCTCGGCTATGCGCAGGAGAGCGGTTTTTCCGCCCTCGATCTCGACCATTCGCCCGTCAAGGGCACGAAAGGCAATATCGAATATCTGGTATTGCTGAAGAAAGAAACAGAAACACATTGCGCTGTCAGCGAAGAGCAGATCGCTGACGTTGTAAAGAAAGCACACGATAAGTTAGATTAGTTTACGGCGAAAGAGAGTCCGTTTACGGGCACGCTCTCGCTCAGCGTGGCCCCTCCCAGCGGTTCTAAGCTCTGTCTTCGCCTGGCGGCTCGCCAATCGCTAAGAACCGGGTTCCCCGATGACCCTTAAAACGGACTCTCTATTCGCCATACACCGGATCATTCAGTTTGCTGAAGGGGTGGCGCGAGGGAAAAGGATCCGCCCTGAGCGATAGCGAAGGGATGGAAAAGGGTGCCCTGCGACAGGACCCCGAAAGCAAACATGTAAATGATAAAGAGGACTCTATGGCATTCTCCCCGATGATGCGGCAATATCTGGCGACGAAGGAGCAGTATCCCGACTGCATTCTGTTTTACCGTCTCGGCGATTTCTACGAGATGTTTTTTGACGACGCCAAGACCGCCGCGCGGGAACTCGACCTCGTCCTCACCGGCAAGCAGTGCGGCGAAGAAGAGCGCGCCCCCATGTGCGGCGTCCCGTACCACGCCTGTGAGAACTACATCGCCAGACTCGTCGAGAAGGGCTATAAAGTCGCGATCGCGGAACAGCTGACCGATCCCGCTCTGTCCAAGGGCCTCGTCGAGCGCGACGTCATCCGTGTGGTCACGCCCGGCACCGTGCTTTCCGACGCGATCCTCAACGAAAAGGACAACAACTTCCTTGCGTCTTTATATGAGGGCGACGGCGGCTTCGGCCTGTCGTGGTGCGACATCTCCACCGGCGAATTCTTCGCGCTGCAGCTGGCAGGCGAAGACAGCAGGCAGATGCTGCTCGCGCAGATCACGAAGATCCAGCCCAAGGAAGTCCTCGTGAACGTCACCGAAGAGGAAGACCCCTGGCTCTGGGAGCAGCTGTCCTACATGGACGGTCTGTACGCGTTCCGCGCCGGAAACGATACGTTCGGACTGCGCGTCTGCAGTGAGAACATCCGCAGGCACTTCGGCGCGGAGAGTGAGAAAGCCGTTGGCCTCGCGGAGGAAGACGTTCCGCTGCTGTTCTACGCCGTCGGGTCCATCCTGGGCTATATCCGGCTCACGCAGAAGCAGGACGTGACCCATCTGCAGAAGCTGCAGATCCAGGACGCGGGCGATTCCATGAACCTGGACAAGGCCACGATCAAGAACCTCGAACTGACGGAGACCCTGTTCGAACACAAGGTGCAGGGATCGCTGCTGGGCGTGCTGGACCGCTGCCGGACCGCTATGGGTTCCCGGAAGATGAAGCAGTGGCTGCGGCAGCCGCTGAACAGCCTGACGCCGATCCAAAAACGTCTGGACGCTGTCGAACTGCTCTCAGAGGACATCCTGCTGCGCAACGACCTGCGGGAATCCCTGAAATACGTGTACGACCTCGAGCGTCTGACCGCACGCTTCGCCTGCGGCACGGCGAACGCCAGGGACCTGATCGCCCTGAAGACTTCGCTGCTGCACGCGTCCGACATCAGGGAAGCGCTGCGGGGCAGGGAAGGGCTGACGGGAGAGCTTTCTTCCGCCATCGATGCGCTGCCGGCCGTCTCGGAGGAGATCGAAGCGGCCATCGTGGACGAACCGCCGTTCTCCGTGCGCGAAGGCGGTATGATACGGCCCGGCTACAGCGCCGAACTGGACGAACTGAACGCCAGCTCGCGCGACGCCAAGGTCTGGATCGCTTCGCTGGAGAACACGGAAAAGGAACGCACCGGCATCAAGACCCTGAAAGTCGGCTATAACAAGGTGTTCGGCTACTATATCGAGGTCAGCAATTCCTTCAAGGACCAGGTGCCGGAGAACTATATCCGCAAGCAGACGCTCGTCGGCGGGGAGCGCTTCATCACGTCTGAAATGAAAGAGATGGAGAGCATCGTCCTGAACGCGCAGACGAAGATCAACGACCTGGAATACCGGCTGTTCACGGAGCTGCGTAAAGAGATCCAGGAACTCTCAGACGTCCTGCAGCGCACCGGTTCGGCCATTGCGCAGATCGATGTGCTGTGCAGCTTCGCGGAGAGCTCCGTCAAGCTGAATTACGTCAAACCGGAAGTGAACGCCGGAGATGAGATCGTCATCCGCAAGGGCAGGCATCCGGTGATCGAGACGACGATCAAGGACGGCGTCTTCGTTTCAAACGACGTATACCTCGACCGCGACGACGCCAGCATGCTTCTGATCACGGGTCCGAACATGGCAGGCAAATCGACGTACATGCGCCAGCTGGCCCTCATCGTCCTCATGGCGCAGGCGGGATGTTTCGTTCCGGCGGAAAGCGCGCAGATCGGCCTGTGCGACCGCATCTATACGCGCATCGGCGCGTCGGACAACATCGCGATGGGTCAGTCCACGTTCTTCGTCGAGATGAGCGAACTGGCCTACATCCTGAACACGGCGACGGAAAAGAGCCTCGTTATCCTCGACGAGATCGGCCGCGGCACGAGCACGTACGACGGCCTGTCCATCGCGTGGGCGACGGTCGAACGGCTGACGAAGCCGGAGCGCAGGGTGCGCACGCTGTTCGCGACGCACTACCACGAACTGACGGTCCTCGCGGACACGATCAGGGGCGTAAAGAATCTGAACGTCGACGTCTCCGAATCCGGCGGCAATATCGTGTTCCTGCACAAGATCGTCGAAGGAAGCGCTTCGCGAAGCTACGGCATCCACGTGGCGAAGTTGGCGGGCGTGCCGAAGGAAGTGCTGGAGAACGCGCAGGCGAAACTCGATTCCCTCGAAAGCGCGCAGCCCGCGGAGATCCCGGTGACCCCGCAGAAAAAGGGGAAGGAACAGCCTGCAGAACCAGGTCAGCAGCTCAGCCTGTTCACGCCGGTCGACAGCGAACTGGCCAACATGGTGAGAAATCTGGACCTCATGAACATCACGCCATCCCAGGCGATCGGCATCCTGGAAGAGCTTCAGGAGAAGGCAAGGCAGTAAATGATACGAGCGTTACCAAGAGAATTATCCGATAAGATCGCGGCCGGAGAGGTCGTCGAACGTCCCGTTTCCATCGTCAAGGAGCTCATCGAGAACTCCCTCGATGCCGGCGCGACGTCGGTCACATGCGAGATCCGAAAGGGCGGCAAGGACTATATCCGGGTCACGGACAACGGATGCGGCATCCCTTCGAGCGAAGTGGAACTGGCATTCATGCGCTACGCGACGAGCAAGATCGCGACGGAGGAAGACCTGAACGCCATCGGAACTCTGGGCTTCCGCGGAGAGGCGCTGGCGAGCATCGCGGCGGTGTCGCGCACAGAACTGATCACGAAACCCGCGGACCAGACGACGGGCACGCGCATCCGTATCGAAGGCGGCGTCTGCGAGGAGATCACAGAAGCGGCCTGCGAGGACGGAACGACCATCATCGTGACGGATCTGTTCTATAATACGCCTGCGCGCCGCAAGTTCCTAAAGCCGGACAACGCGGAGGCGAGCCTCATCAGCGACTACGTTTCAAAGATGGCGCTGGCCTATCCGAACGTCCGTTTCCGCCTGATCTCCAACGGGACGATCCTTTACTCGACTTTGGGAAAAGGAGACCTGAGATCGGCGATCCTGACCCTTTACAGCCCGCAAATGGCGAAGGGTATGGTCTCGATCGAAGGCCCCGCCGCATCGGACGGGGAACGCTCGCTGGCCGGCTTCGTTTCTTCACCCGCTTATTCCCGCAACAACAAACGGATGCAGGTGTTCTTCGTCAACGGCAGATGGGTGAAGAGCAAAGTCATGGAAGACGCGCTGGAAGATGCGTTCTCGGACAAGCTGTTCGAAGGCAGGCATCCTGCGGCGTTCCTGTTCCTGGAGGTCGATCCGCACAGCGTGGACGTGAACATCCATCCGCACAAGACGGAGATCAAGTTCTACGACGAGCGGGAAGTCTCGGATTTCATGATCCGCGCGATCCGCAGCAGCCTTCTGAAGCAGGAGGGCGTGGCAGAAGCGTCCCCGATCGCGAGACCGCTTGCAAGAGAGGCTGAGACCGTCTACGCGAAACCCTATGAATCCGCGTATTCCAGCATAGTCGACATAAATTTATTACAGGAAACTGAAACGCCGGAACGCACGGAAAACCTGTTCGCACGCATGCGTGAGGATTCGGACAAGGCGCAGCTGCAGGTCCAGGAAGAGATCGCGCCTTACGGAAGCGAGATCACTCCGGAGGAAACTGCGAAAGACGAACCGCGCTTCCTGTTCTCCTCGCTGACGATCATCGGCGAAGCCTTCGCGACCTATATCATCGCCAAAGATGAGACGCACGTCTATATGGTGGACCAGCACGCTGCCCATGAGCGCATCCTGTACGAGGAATTCCTGAAGATCTTCCGGGGTGCGGAAGCGCCTTCGCAGCCCATCCTGGCGCCGATCCTGCTGCAGATGGGAGCCGTATCGAAGACATCCGTTACGGAACGGCTGCAGCTGCTGCGCACGCTGGGCTACCGCGTTGAGGAGTTTGGCATGGGCGACGTC
>JAFZRG010000201.1 GCA_017619985.1 Bacillota bacterium
GGAAACGCTCCGGCGCGAGGGAACGGATTACCGCATCATGTTCCTGGAGGCGTCGGACGCCGTTTTGCTGCGCCGCTACAAGGAGACCCGCCGCAGCCATCCGATGAACCGCAGCGATCTGAAGAAGGGCATCCAGACGGAGCGGGAAAAACTGTCCGAGATCCGGGAGCAGGCGTCCATCATCATAGACACGTCCAATTACAAGACGGCGGATCTGAACGCCGCTATCGTACGGCAGCTGAACCCGGAGGACAGGGAGGAGAGTTTCTCCATCACGATCGAGAGCTTCGGTTTCAAGCACGGCATCCCGCAGGAGGCGGACTGGGTGCTCGACGCGAGATTCCTGCCGAATCCGTTCTATCTCGCGAGTCTGAAGAAACTGACCGGAAACAACCGCAAAGTGCGTGAGTACGTCATGAAGAGCATGCTGGCGAAGGATTTCGTCGGACGCGTGGTCGGTCTCGCGCTGGACACGATCCCCGGCTACATCCAGGAAGGGAAGTACAGCCTGGTGATCGCCATCGGCTGCACGGGCGGCCAGCACAGAAGCGTCGCGCTCGTGAACGAACTGGCGGATCACTTCGAGGAGCTCGGCAAACAGGTAGTGGTCTTACACAGAGACCTGTGATAAAATATTCAGGTGGGCAATGACCCGCATTTTACCCGTTACCATTTATCTATGATATAAAAAGGAGAAAACGCTATGGACAAACTGATCATCTCCTGCTGCATTTGCGGAGCAGAAGTTACCAAGGAAAACAACCCCGCCGTGCCCTACACGGTAGAAGAGATCGCCCGCGAGGCGAAGTCCGCCTATGATGCCGGCGCAGCCCTCATCCACCTGCACGTCAGATGGGACGACGGTACTCCGACCCAGGACAAGGGCAGATTCCAGGAATGCGTCGACGCTATCCGCAAGGTATGCCCCGACGTCATCATCCAGCCCTCTACCGGCGGCGCTGTCGGCATGACCGACCTCGAGAGACTGCAGTCCACCGAGATCACCCCGACTCCGGAAATGGCCACGCTCGACTGCGGCACCTGCAACTTCGGCGGAGACGAGATCTTCATCAATACCGACAACACCATCAACAACTTCGGCGACATCATGAAGGAAAGAGGCATCAAGCCTGAGTGCGAAGTCTTCGACAAGGGCATGATCGACCTGGCGCTGAAGGCTGCGAAGAAGGGTCACATCGATTATCCGATCCACTTCGACTTCGTTCTCGGCGTTCAGATGACCGCCACCGTCCGCGACCTGGTCTTCATGGCCACGTCCATCCCCGCAGGCTGCACCTGGACCGCGACCGGCATCGGCCGCACCTCCTGGGACATCGCCGCCGCGACGATCGCCATGGGCGGCCACGTCAGAGTCGGCTTCGAGGACAACGTCTACATGTCCAAGGGCGTCCTGGCCAAGTCCAACGGCGAGATGGTCGAAAGAGTCGTCCAGATGGCCAAGCTGATGAACCGCGAAGTCGCCACCCCGGCGGAAGCCAGAGAGATCCTCGGCCTGAAGCCGCTGGAAGCGTAAGAGCGCGATGACAGACCAACGGAGAAGCCCCGCATGCCGCGGGGCTTTTTATTTGTCGTAAATGCATAAAAATTTGCAAAAACTGCGAAAAATATGTATTTTATGCAATATTGACCCTTGACTATACATTTTTATGCAGTACAATATACATGTCAGCTGAAGAACAACACCTTTTCACGGAAACAAACATAAAAAGTATAGAAGGAGACAATCACAATGAAAAAGTTTTTAGCGATCCTCATGGCAGCGCTGCTGCTCTTCTCAGTCACAGCCTGCAGTTCCTCAAATGAACCCGCACAGCCTGCCGAAGCCGGCGGCGAAGCGGAAGAACAGCTCACCTTAGCCGCCGGCAAACTGTCCGTGGCGATCTCCCCGGACTTCGCGCCGATGGAATTCGTCGATACTTCGAAATCCGGCCAGGATCAGTACGTCGGCTTTGACGTCACGCTGGCGAAGTTCATCGCGGAGCAGATGGGCTGTGAACTGGTCATCGAACCCATGAGCTTCGACGCCTGCCAGGCAGCCGTCCAGACGCACTCGGTCGACATGTCCATCTCCGGCTTCTCCTACACGCCGGAGCGTGCCGAAAACTTCAACCTGTCCGACTACTACTACGCCGGCGATAACGAGACCGAACAGACGATCATCGTTCTGGCGGAGAACGCGGACAAGTGGACGAAGGCGGAAGATTACAGCGGCAAGAAGGTCGCGGCGCAGAGCGCGTCCCTGCAGTACAACCTCTGCACGAGCCAGCTGCCCTCCGATACGGAGATCGTCGTCTATGCCGATCTCGGCACCGCAGTCGAAGCGCTGCGTTCCGGCATCGTAGACGCTGTGGCAGTCGCATACGGCAACGGCGAAGCGATCATCGCCAACAACAGTGCGGTCGCCATGAGCGGCTTCGAATTCGAAGTCTCCGAAGAAGCGGAGAACAACGTCATCATGATGACCAAGGGCAACGACGCGCTGCTGGCAAAGGTCAACGAGATCCTGGCCATCGCGTATGACAACGGCTACTACGGCGAGTGGTACGCAGAAGCGGAAGCCCTCGCAGGCATCGATACGGCAGAGGAAGTCAGCTACTAAGCTGCAGGTCCCCTCAAAACGATCATAGAATAACCCGGGCGGGCTGCCTCCTCCTCAAGCAGCCCGCTTCTCTTCGGTAAAAAACGATTCAGGAGCAAATCAGTGGATTTTTTCTCAAACATCGCCAAGATCATGGCCAAGTACTGGAAAGTGTTTCTCATCAAGGGGGTCGGCTACACGCTGATCCTCACGACGATCACCGTCTTTTTCGGCGCGATCCTGGGCGTTTTCATCTGTCTGGCCCGCATGTCGAAGAACAAGGCGCTGAACGCGCTCTCGCTCAACCTGACTGAGATCATCCGCGGCACGCCCATGCTGCTGCAATTGTACGTGTTCTATTTCGGTCTGCCGCGGATCTTCCCGGGCATACCGACCTTCGTCAGCGTCCTGATCGGCTTTACGCTGAACAGCGCCTGCTACGTGTCGGAGGTGTTCCGTTCCGGCATCCAGGCGGTCGATAAGGGGCAGACGGAAGCAGCCAGAAGCCTCGGGCTGAACGGCAAGCAGACTATGATGAAGATCGTCCTGCCGCAGGCCATCAAGAACATCCTGCCGGCGCTCGGCAACGAATTCATCACCATTACGAAGGATACGTCGCTGGCGTCCACGTTCTTCGTGGGCGAGGTCATGACATCTTACCTGATCGTCAAAGGCAACACCTTCCTGACGATGGAGTGCCTTTTCATCGTGGCCGTGATATACTATGTGATGACATTGATCCTCAACCGTCTCGTCGGCCGCATGGAGAGGAGGCTGCGCACCAGTGATTAGAACCGTAGATCTGCATAAGAGCTTTGTCATAGAAGGGCAGGCGGAACCTCTGCACGTCCTGAAAGGCGTATCCGAGCACATCAAAAAGGGTGAAGTCGTGTCCATCATCGGTCCGTCGGGCGGCGGCAAGAGCACGTTCCTGCGCTGCCTGAACATGCTGGAAGTCCCCGAAAAGGGTCACATCTACTTCGAGGGCGTCGACATCACGGCGGAGAACGTGGATATCAACCTGCACCGCCAGAAGATGGGCATGGTGTTCCAGCACTTCAACGTGTTCCCGCACCTTTCCGTGGCGGAAAACATCACGCTGGCGCCGGTGCTGACGAAAAAGAAGACGCAGGCGGAAGCGGAAGAACTCGCGAAGGAGCTGCTGGTCCGCGTCGGGCTGTACGACAAGTGGAGCGAACATCCCGGCAGGCTGTCCGGCGGCCAGAAGCAGAGGCTCGCCATCGTGCGGGCTCTGGCCATGGAGCCCGACGTGATGCTGTTCGACGAACCCACGTCCGCGCTGGACCCGGAGATGGTCGGCGAGGTGCTGGACGTCATCAAGGGCCTGGTGAAGTCGGGCATGACGTCCGTGATCGTGACCCATGAAATGGGCTTCTGCCGCGAGGTGTCGGACAGAGTGCTGTTCATGGATGGAGGCATCATCGCGGAGGAGGGGACGCCGGAAGAGGTGTTCAACCATCCGCAGAACCCCAGAACGCAGGAATTCCTGAGCAAAGTGCTGTATTAAAGAACCTTGAAAGCCGGACGCCGCCGTCCGGCTTTTGTGCTATAATCTTCATATGTCCTATGCTGCCGATATCAAAAATGAACTGACGAGAACGGTGCCGGAGAAGAAATGCTGCCAGCTGGCGGAGATCGCCGGCTTTTTGCGTTTCGCGGGAAGCATCACGCTGAGCGGCGGCAGGATGGGCATCAAGGTGACGACGGACAACGCGTCCGCTGCCCGTCTGTTCATACGGCTCATCAAGGAGTATTTCGGCGCGAAAACGGCCCTGTCTTTAGGTGAACCGACGCCGCTGGCGAAGGGGCGTATCTACGAGCTGACCGTCACGCCCGAGATGAATTCCGAACAGATCCTGCGCGAAGTGGGCATTCTGGGGGTCAAAGAGGGCAGCAACTATATCACGGACGGGTTCGACGCGGCGATCGTGCGCAGGCGCTGCTGCAAAAAGTCCGCGCTGCGCGGGGCGTTTCTGGCCTGCGGCTCCGTGTCGGATCCGCGCAAGGGCTATCACATGGAACTGGTCTGCGGTTCGGAATACATGGCGCAGGACGTGCGCCGCGTGGTCAACAGTTTCGGTCTGCGCAGCAAGATCAGCAGGAGAAGAAACAAGTACATCGTCTATCTGAAGGAAAGCGAACAGATCGGCGATTTTCTGAACGTCATCGGCGCGACGGCGGCGTACTTCAAATTCCAGGAAGTGCGCATGATGAAGGAAAATCTGAACAAGACGAACCGCATCGCCAACTGCGAGAGCGCGAACGTGGACAAACAGGTCGGCGCGGCGCAGAAGCAATTGGCCGATATCCGGGTCATCGAGGAGACGAAAGGTCTCGGAGCGCTTCCTGCTCACCTGCAGGAGACCGCCCTGATGAGAAAGCAGCATCCGGAGCTGTCTTTAGCGGATCTGGCGGAACTGTTCGAACCGCCTCTGAAAAAGTCCGGCCTCAACCACCGGTTTGCGAAATTGGCGGAAGAAGCGAACAAAATGAGGGCATATCGATCGGAGGAGTTCCGGTTATGATAGAGAACAAACTTAACCGTGGGACGGTATACGTATTTCTGTGCGGGTTCCTGTTCTCGTTCGGCGGTCTCTGCATGAAGACCGTGCCCTGGGGCGCGCTGGCTATCAACAGCTTCCGCTGCATCCTGTCCGGGCTGACCATCTTTCTGTTTACCCGCATTGCGCACCATAAGATACGCGTCAATAAGCACATCCTGATCACATCTACTGCCATGATCGCGACGACGACGATCTACGCGATGGCTGTCAAACTGACGACAGCAGGTGCCGCCATCGTCATGCAGTTCACCGTTCCGGTCTGGACCATGATTTTCGGCATCCTCCTGTTTCATAAAAAGCCAAGGCGCGGCGACGTTCTGGCTTGTATCGTCGTTTTTGCCGGTATCGGCATCTGCTTTTACGAAGGGCTTGCGGAAGGGCGCACGCTGGGGAATCTGCTCGGGTTGGTCTCAGGCGTCACGTACAGCGGTGTCTTTATGGGAAATTCTCATGAAGATTCGGATCCGATGAGCTCTGCAGTGATTGCGCAGCTCGCTTCCGGCATCGCCGAACTGCCATGGCTGCTGAAAGCTGATTTTTCCGTTTTGAATTCGAAGTCCTGGATCGCACTGATCGTGCTCGGCGTCTTTCAGATGGGTCTTGCGTATATCTTCCTGTCCATTGGTCTGCTGACGACGCCCCCAGTCACGGCTTGCCTGCTGACCGGCATCGAACCTGTGCTCAATCCGGTCTGGGTGGGACTGTTTTACGGTGAGCCCATCACGCTGCTGTTTGCGCTGGGCGGCGCCATCGTACTCATCTCCGTGACCCTCTACAGCATCTGGAACTCCAGGCAAGAAGCAGAAGGAGCACCCGGATGAAGACGAAGGAAGCGCTTCTTACCGTGGACGGCGAGACTGTCCTGGTGCAGCGGAAGAGTATCAAAAATATGTATCTGCGGGTAGATCCGTCGGGTCTGCTGCGGGTGTCCGCGCCGCGCTTTGTGAGCGATACGGCCGTGAAAGACTTCGTGCGCAGAAGGGCGGGCTGGATCGAAAAGGTCCGGACACGCGCGGAAGAAAAGGCGCAGCTGCCGGTCCGTACGTTTTCCGCGGCGGACCGCAGGGCGTTCCGGGCGAAATGCGCCGCCGCGCTCGAACGCTGGCAGCCCCTCGTCGGCAGGCGCTGCAGCGGCTTCTCCGTGCGCGACATGAAGACCCGCTGGGGATCGTGCAACACGAAGACCGGCCATCTGAACTTCAACCTGAAGCTTCTCGACATGCCGCCCGAATGCCTGGATTACGTCGTCGTCCACGAACTGTGCCATCTCTGGGTGCCCGGCCACAATCCTCTGTTCTGGAGCCGCGTCGAGCGAGTCTATCCGGACTATAAGCGAGTAAGAAAACTGTTAAGACAATAAAAAAGAGAGCAGGGCCGCCTGCTCTCTTTTCTGCTATTTGTTCAGCGCAAAGCCTGCTTCGAATGCGTTGCCGACCACTTCGCCGATCGCTCTGTACTTGCCGTGCACCTGGTCGAAGGCGATCAGGCCCATCTTGTCCGGGTCGGGCTGGCCGTCCGTCAGGACGCTCTCGTCGACCGAGACGTTCACGATCTTGCCGTACAGGTAGGCGTATTTCTCGTCGTATTCCCTCAGCCTGCATTCCAGGGTCATGGGCAGTTCCGCAAACAGCGGCGCGTTCACGTTTTCCGCCTTTTCGACGGTCCAGCCGGTCTTCGCGATCTTGTCCGGGTCATCGTTGCCGGAGACCACGCCCACGAAATCGCTGGCCACGAGCTGGCCCTTCGTCGCGAAACTCACCGTAAACTCCTTGTTCGCGAGGATGTTTTTCGTCGTCTTGTGACCCGCCGAGATGCACATGACGATCTCATCGTCACAACCCATGCCGCACCAGGCCGCGTTCATCGCGTCGGGCTTTCCGTTTTCGTCGTAGGATCCGATAATAAAGACCACCTGGGGATACGTCCAGGGCTGCATGCCGAAATTCTTTCTCATATCATCTGCCTCCTTTGCCGCGGATGTTTCTTACAATTGTATTTTACATCCTGTATAATGGAGGTGCAAGAACAGGAGGTATCAAGACATGTTCAGACCGATGGCAAAACCCAGAGCGCATCAGCAGATCCCCGAAGAGGAATGCATCCGCATCCTGAAAGAGCAGAAGAGGGGCATCCTCTGCGTGCTCGGCGACGACGATTACCCTTACGGGACACCCACGAACCATTTCTACAACGAGGAAGACGGCTGGATCTACTTCCACAGCAACAAGAAGGGCCACAAAGTGGACGCCATGAAGAAGCACGACAAGGTCTGCTTCGTGTGCTACGACGAGGGCTTCGTGAAGGAAGGCGATTGGGCGCTCAATATCAAGAGCGTCATCGTGTTCGGCCGCGTGGAGTTCATCGATTATGAGGAGGACCCTGAACGGTTCACCCGCGTCATGACCGATCTGTCGCATAAGTTCACGGATGACGAAGAATACATCGCCAGGGAGATGAAGACGGCGGCAGGCACGCTGCTGTTCGCGATCAGGCCCGAACATATGACGGGCAAACTTGTCAACGAATCGTAATCGGGTATAATGAAAGCAGAAAAAGGAGGCACGACATGAGCGACAAGAAGAATCCGTATTCCGGTACGAAAACCGAACAGAACCTGCTGGCGGCATTCGCCGGCGAATCCCAGGCGCGCAACAAGTACACGTACTACGCTTCGAAAGCCAAGAAGGAAGGCTTCGAGCAGATCTCCGCGCTGTTCCTGAAGACGGCGGAGAACGAGAAAGAGCACGCGAAACTGTGGTTCAAGGAACTGAACGGCATCGGCTCCACCGCCGAGAACCTGGCGGACGCAGCCGACGGCGAGAACTACGAATGGACCGATATGTACGAAGGTTTCGCCAAGATCGCGGAAGAGGAAGGCTTTGCCGAGCTGGCAGAGAAGTTCCGCGGCGTCGCGGCCATCGAGAAACATCACGAAGAGCGCTACAGAGCGCTGCTTAAGAACGTGGAGACCGCGCAGGTCTTTGCAAAGAGCAGCGTAAAGGTCTGGGAGTGCAGAAACTGCGGACATATCATGGTGGGCGAAAAGGCTCCCGAGATCTGCCCCGTCTGCGCGCATCCGCAGGCCTATTTCGAAGTCAATTGCGAGAACTATTAGGAGGGTGACATGAGCAAATTCTACAAGTGCCCCATGTGCGGCAACATCATCGGCAAGATCCATGACAGCGGCGTGCCCGTAGTCTGCTGCGGCAAGCCCATGGAACATCTGGAAGCCAACACCGTTGAAGCCAGCTTCGAGAAGCACATCCCCGACGTCAAGGTCGAGGACGGCATCGTAAAGGTCCAGGTCGGCTCCGTGGCTCATCCCATGGTCGAAGAACACTTCATCGAGTGGATCTATCTCGAGACCGACAAGGGCGGCGCCCGCAAGGCGCTGAATCCGGGCGATGCGCCGGAAGCCTGCTTTGCCCTGTGCGGCGAGACCCCGCTTGCGGTCTACGCCTACTGCAATCTCCACGGCCTGTGGAAGAAGGATCTGTAGATCCCGCAATGCACGCAAAAAGACGGCCTGAGGGCCGTCTTTTGTATTGCGCGGATCAGAATGTGACTGTCTTGGGCGGGGCAGTGAAGGAAGTGAACGTCGCAGTGGCTTCCGTGATCTTAAAGACCGTCGCGTTGCCGTCGCCCGGCGCGTACATGGCCTTCAGGTCGGGATAGCTGTCGAGCATGTGGCTGACCGCTTCGACGCTGTCGTCCATCACGGCTTTGCCCGCGAGACGCAGCCAGGTGCCTCCGTCGAACGCGCAGATCTCGATCTTCGGATCTGCGATCATCTGCTTCGCGACGTCCTTGCTCTTGCCGGTCTGGATCGTCAGGCAGCCGTCAAAGATGTCCACGGTGCCGAAGGGACGCACCCTGGGCTGGTCGCCGTCGGCCGTCGCCAGATAATAAGTGCCGCACTTCTTTAAAAACTCATAAACTTCGTTCATGGCAGGATCTCCTTTCGCAGTAAATCTGTTTTCAGTTTGAGCCTAATAGATTCTGTTGTCAAGACAGACTGTTTTTGTGTAGCAAATAAGGGGCGGAGTATGTATAATAATAAAAAATACCGTAAAGGAAATATTGTTTTGAAATGACGAAAAGAGCAACAATTAAAGACATCGCTCAGGCCGCAAACGTTTCCATTGCGACAGTATCACGCGTTCTGAACAATAACCCATTAGTAACGACCGACACGAAAAAGAAGGTGATGAAGGCCGCACGTTCGCTGGACTATATCCCGAATTCTTCTGCAAAGAGCCTGAAAACGCATCAGACGAAGACCATAGGCTTCGTAATATCCGACCTCGCAAGTGATGCGCTGACAGTCGCGGCACGCGCCGCAGAACGCGTGCTCGCGCAGAATGGTTACAACATGATCCTCTGCACGACGGAGAATGATCCGGACCGTGAACTGGAGTATCTGAGGATGCTGATGAGCAAGAACGTCGATGGCATCATTCTGAATTCGACCGGATGGAACGTTGATTATGTGCTTGAGATCAATCAGCTGATCCCCGTCGTGCTGTATAACCGCAAGATAGCGGACAGCGGTTTCGTCGGAGATCTGATCGATACGAACAATTTTCAAGGGACCTACCTTCTGACAAAGATGCTGCTGCAGGAAGGGCATCGGCGGATCTTCCTGGTCGGAGGACCGAACCGGCTGAGCAATGCGGCGGAACGGTATCAGGGATATGCGGCTGCGATGATGGAAAGCGGTATCGCGGTCTCCGATGAGGATCCGTATTTCTTCAGCGGAGAATTTTCGCAGGATACCGGAGCAGCTGCAGCGGATTATCTCGTGAAAATGGAGTATCAGCCTACGGCAGTCATCTGTGAGAACGTGACGCTCACCGTGGGATTCCTGTCGAGAGCGGCGGCATTGGGTCTGGAATTTCCGAGGGATTACTCCTTTGCATCCTACGACGGTCTTCCCAATGCGATGCTGATGAAAGTTCATCCGACATCGGTCGTATTCGATACGGCAGAAATGGGTGAGCAGATCGGCCGGTCCATCATTGAGCGCATAATGACGCCGGATATGCCGGGAAGGGAATTTATCTATGACCCTTCTGTGATCGAAGGAGACTCCATTGCGCCTGCCGCCAGGATCTGATGATAAAGGCTTCTATCGACCCGCCGAAATGGCGGGTCGGTTTTTATTGTCACATTATTCTTCGAAAAATTGACATTAGGGCTTGCAAATATAAAAAAAGTGGGATATAATAATGTAAACGTTTTCAATTCGTTGTCAAATTTTTTTAAGGGGAATGAAAACGTTTACATTCGTAAAGGTCATCCTCTGACAGTCTTGTTTAAGACCATTTATATCCACTCGTTATCTCTCGATTTCAATTATCCGTACACGGAAAGAAAGGTTGGAAATGTTCGAAATCGGATGCTGCGGGCGCACGGAAGATTACCGTCTGATCTCTGAGATGGGCTACGACTATGCAGAATTGTCAGCCCGTCAGATCATGCTGCTCTCTGGGTCCGAATTCAAGGATTTCGTTACGTTTCATCGTCTTACCGGTTTCCCCTGCAGATGCTTCAATGATTTCTGCGGTCCTGATCTGCCCTTCGTTGGGCCTGACCGGGATCCGGACAAAATAATCGGATATTGCTTTGAGGCTGTTCTGCGGGGAACTGTTCTTGGGATCCGTTCTATCGGCATCGGCGCTCCGTTTGCCAGGATCCTTCCGGATGGATATCCGAAGGAAAAAGCCGATGAAGAAATGTTTGATTTTCTTACGATCCTGAATAGATTCGCGAAACCTGCCGGGATCATGATCCTCGTGGAAGCCGTTCATAAACATTTATGCAATTACCTGTGTCATACGAAGGACGTGCTGGATCTGACAAAACGCTTCGATGATGAGAATGTCCGTATGGTCCTGGACTTTTATCATGCAGCCGTGATGAAGGAAGACAGACAGGAATGGTTCGAAGCGATGCCATATGTGAGACATCTTCACTACAGTACGGATCTGGATGATCATCGCCGGGGATATGTCCGTTCGGACGATGTTCCTGAGCTGAAAACGTATCTGGCGGATGCTGCATCCTGCGGTTACAGCGGCGGGATCAGTGTCGAGGCAGTTCAGGATCATGCATTACTGCTTCAGGAAGGAAAGTCCTGCGCACAGTACATGCGCACGGCAGTTGATCAGTTATAGTTCATTCATTTATACGCTGAACAGGAGCAACACAATGAAAAAGCAAAAGAAAGTTGTCATCACAGCGGCGATCACCGGCGCGATCCATACGCCGTCCCTTTCGCCGTATCTGCCGGCAACGCCGGATGATATCGCGCGTCAGGCGATCGATGCGGCGAAAGCCGGCGCTGCGGTCCTGCATATCCATGCGCGTGCAGAGGACGGTTCTCCGACGACGGATTTCGGCATCTACAGAAAGATCCTGAGCACGATCAAGAGCGAAACGGATGCCGTCATCAGCATCACGACCGGCGGTGCACAGGGCATGAGCGTGGAAGAACGCTTCTCCGTCATCGAGGAATTTAAGCCGGAGATGGCTTCCGCGAACGGCGGCACCATGAACTTCTGCTTCCATAAGCTCCGGGACATGATGGGTGAAAAACCGAAGTATGATTGGGAGGCGCCGTTCGTCGAAAGGACATACTACAGTCTGTTCAAGAATACTTTCGCAGATCTGGAATACTGCATCAAGACGATGAACGCCTGCGGTACACTGCCTGAGTTCGAAGTCTTCGATTACGGCCAGCTGGCGAACATCCAGTACTTCCAGAAGAACGGCGTCATCACGCAGCCCATCCTTCTCCAGTTCGTTCCGGGGGTCATGGGCGGCTATCCGATGAACAACGAGGCCATGATGTTCATGATCGATCAGGCCAAGAAGATGCTGGGCAACGATATTCAGTACTGTACCGTTTCCGGCGGACGCAGGATGTTCCGCCACGCCACGATGATGCTGCTGCAGGGCGGCAATGTGCGCGTCGGCATGGAAGACGGTCTGTATACCAACGTTCAGGGTGATCTCGCTGAAAGCAATGCGCAGCAGGTAGAGAAGATGAGGAAGATCGTCGAACTGCTGGATTACGAGATCGCATCGCCCGACGAAGCGAGAGAGATGCTTTCCCTCAAGGGCGGCAATATGGTCAATTTCTGATGAACAACGCAGGAGGAACAAGCATGAAAAAAGTAGTCATCGCCGGCGCCGGCGTCATGGGCGCATCTCTCGCGCAGGTCTATGCGCTGGCGGATTATCAGGTCGTTCTGTACGACGTGATCGCAGCAGGGATCGAAAAGGGCAAGCACCTCGTCGATCTGAACCAGGAAACGCTGGTCAATGAAGGCATCATTACGAAGGAACAGTCCGAAAAGGTCTATCAGCTGATCAGTTACACCATGGAAAAAGACGATTTCAAGGACTGCGATCTGGTCGTGGAATGCATCGTCGAGAGAATGGATATCAAGCAGAAGTTCTGGAAGGAAGTTTCCGAGATGGCGAAGGAAGATATCCTGCTTGCGTCCAACACAAGCGGTCTTTCCATCACGGAGATCGCGACGGCGGTCAAAAATCCAGAACGCTTCATGGGTCAGCACTGGCTGAATCCGCCCCATCTTCTGCCGCTGTGCGAGATCATCAAGGGCGAAAAGACGAGCGAGGAGAACGTCGCAAAGATGCGTGAACTGGTCGCGGAATTGGGCAAAAGCCCGGTCGTCGTAAAAGATATCCAGGGCTTCCTGATCAACCGGATCCAGTTTGCAGTCCTCAGAGAGGCGCTGTACATCGTAGAGACCGGTGCTGCCACTTTCGAGGATATCGATACGGTACTGAAGGCCGGCATGGGTCTTCGCTATTCCGTGCTCGGCCCCTTCGGCGTAGCCGATCACGGCGGTTTGGACACGTTTGACCACATCAACAGCTATCTGAATGCCGAACTGTGCGACTACAAGGAAGGCAACAAGATGCTCCACAAGATGGTCGAAGACGGCAAGCTCGGCGTCAAGAGCGGCTGCGGTTTCTACGACTATTCCGGCGATAAGGCCGATGCAGCGATCAAAGCGAGAGACAAGGCCTACATCGAACTGGCCAAGGTCCTCTATTTCAAGAAGTAAAGAGAATCAGGAGGCATCCATGAGAAGCGATTTAATGAAAAAAGGCGTTGACCGCATTCCGCACCGTTCGCTGTTCCGTGCGCTCGGCCTGACCGACGAAGAGCTGGAGCGTCCGATCATCGGTATCGTCTGCGCCAAGAACGAGATCATCCCCGGCCACATGCATCTGGACAAGATCGCGGAAGCGGTCAAAACAGGCATCCGCATCGCGGGCGGAACCCCGATAGAATTTCCAGCCATCGGTGTCTGTGACGGCATCGCGATGAACCACGAAGGCATGTTCTATTCGCTGCCTTCCAGAGAGCACATTGCGGACTCCGTCGAGCTGATGGCAAACGCGCATCCCTTTGACGGCCTGGTCTTCATCCCGAACTGCGATAAGAACGTGCCCGGTCTGCTGATGGCCGCCGCGCGCATCAACGTCCCGACTATTTTCTGCTCGGGCGGTCCGATGCTCGCGGGTCACCTGCCGGACGGACGCCGCACCTGTCTGAGCCATATGTTCGAAGCGGTAGGCGCCTATCACGCCAACAAGATCGATGAAGCCGGTGTCCAGACCTATGTGGAAAACGCCTGCCCGTCC
>JAFZRG010000202.1 GCA_017619985.1 Bacillota bacterium
CGGAACGGGGCGCGGATCCCCGCGCGGGCAGCGATTTCGAGCAGCATCTGCGCATGCTGATGGAATAGGAAAGCATACGAAAAACGGTCCGGCAGCGGACCGTTTTTGTGTTGCCTTTTCAGATCTGCGACAGCATGTAATCTATCAGTTCCGATTCGACCTGCGCCTTGATCGGCGGTTCGTTCTGGATCTCGTGGCGCCAGCCGTCCCAAAGGCGCATCGTGACCGGGTTGCCGTGCTTCTGCAGGGCGTCCGCGAGTTTTCGCAGCCCTTCGCCGTAGTTGCCGCAGGGGTCGTCACTGCCGCTCATCAGCAGGATGGGCAGCGTTCTGGGGATCTGCGTGACCCACTCCATCGTCTCGAGTTTGACGTGCAGCTGCAGGAAATCGCGGGTGAGCTCCATGCAGGTCTCATAGCAGCTGTTCGGGTCCGACGCGTCGTTTTCGAGGATGCGCGGATCGACCGCGATCCACCTGCCTTCCGCAGCAGCATTCGGTCCGAAGCGGTCGAGCATACCGTCGAAGATCGAATCGAACCAGCCGTTATTTGCCGCGTGCGGGTGATCAGCCAAGTCGCTTTGGAAGGCCGGATCTGCCAGGATCTGTGCGCCGCGCGGCAGGTCCGCCACGACACCGGTCAGCAGCAGTCCTTTCAGCTCTGCGCCGACCTGCGGCGCCATGTCGCGCGCCAGCATGGACCCCCAGCTTTGGCCCAGCACGAACTTCGGCACGTCCGGGAGTTCGTCTTTCATGAGCGAAAACAGCGTCAGCTCGTCCGCCGTATAATCCTCGAAGGTCTTCGCGCAGGGGTCCCCAAGGCGGCCGGCCAGCCGTCCCGTCTTGCCATGGCCGATGTGGTCGTCCGCGTAGACCGCGATCCCGGCTTCCGCAAAGGCGAGCGCCATATGCAGATACCGCCGCGAGTGCTCGCCGTAGCCGTGGATCAGCTGCACACAGGCCTTGGGAGCGCCGAGCGGCGTGATCTTCCATCCCCGGACCGTATCGAGCCCGTTGGCGGAAGGAAACGTGAATTCGATAAATGCCATGTGTCTGCTCCTTTGCTGCGGGTCAGCGGAAGAGGAATTCCCCGGGACGCGCGCTCCTGCGGTATTCGCCCGGCGTCTGCCCGGTGACCCTCCGGAACTGCTTGTAGAAGTTGCTTTCGCTGGGATAACCGCACAGCGAAGCGATCTCGTTCAGGGGTACGGACTGATCCGCCGCCATTTCCATGGCGCGGCGGACGCGGATGCGGTTGCGGTAGCCGCTGATCGTCTCGCCGGTCTCGCGCCGGAACACCCGGCACAGGTTGGCGGCGCTGGTGTGGTTCGCCTCGGCCAGCTCCTGCGTGCCGCTCTCTTCCGCGTAATGTTCGTTCAGCCATCCGATGGCGCTGTCCGCCAGCGGATGACCGGTGCGGGTGCGCCCGTCGGGCAGCGGGACCCATGCGGTCCCGTCCGGCAGAGATCTGTCTGCCTGCGCCGCTGTTTTCGGCGCCTTGTCGGATTCGATGAGCAGGTGACGCACGGGCCGCTCGCCGGTGTTCTCGAAGGAATGGCGGGCGTTGGCGGGGATGAGGATGGCGGCGCCGGGGCCGAATTCGCGGGTCAGGCCGTTGACCGTCACCCTGCCGCGGCCTTCCAGCACGTAGCATACCCGTTCGCAGGCGGGGTCGACGCGCTCTTCCTGTTTCGCGTGGGGTTCGATCGTGACGATGCCGCAGGAAAGACCGAACGAATCGCTCGCCTTCCGCAGCCATTCGACGTTGCCCCACGATGTTTTCTGATGATTCGTCATGGTTTTTGCCTCTGAAAATTGATCTCTATTTACTTGAATTTTATCATATTTAACAATTTCGGGCAAGTATAGAGGAAATCGCCGGCACAGGAGACCCAGGACAGAACGCACGGCCCCTTTTTTCTTTCGCCTGTTTTATGCTATACTTTTCTTTGAAGGAGCCGTCCATGGAACGGACCGGGCAGTAAGGAGAACCGACATGATCAGAAAAGCAACAGCCGCGGACATCGACCGCGTGGAAGAGATCTACAACGCGCATCTGGACTTCGAAGAGAAGACTGAAAACCGCACGAACTGGCACAAGGGCGTCTACCCGCTGCGCGCCAACGCCCAGAACGCGCTGAACAACGACTGGCTCTGGGTAGGCGACGACGAAGACGGCATCTGGGGCGCGGTCATCTTCAACCACGTGCAGATGAAGGAATACTACGACATGCCCTGGCGTTTTCCGGAAGAAGACGACAAGGTGTTCGTCATCCACACGCTGGTCATCGACCCGGCCAAGCGCGGACAGGGCAAGGCGACCGAGATCCTGAACGCCGCCGAAGACATCGCGCGCAGCATGGGCTGCACCGTGATGCGCATCGATACCTGGGCCGGCAACATCCCGGCGCAGACGCTGTACCAGAAGCAGGGCTATGCGATCGTCGGCGGCTGCGACACCTGGTTCGCGAATGCCTACATCTCACCGCTCGTATTCCTGGACAAACAGTTATAGCACAGACGCAAAAAGCCTCCGGCTGCAGCAGCCGGAGGCTTCTTTCTGTTTGAAAACGCTATTTCCTGTCGAAATACACGCTCTTTTCGCTCACGCTCAGAGGCACACCGATAGCTGCCTGCACGGGCACGCCGAAGACGCCGAGCTCTTTGGCCGCAAGGCCTGCGGAGTACATCACGCGGTTGTCGACGCGCATGTCGGCCGCGACGGAGACCGCGCTTCCGATCGCCAGCCCCAGGTCGTGGGCCGCGAAAAAGCACATCGTCCCGTCTTCCATGGCCGCGCGGCAGCTTTCCCTGCCGCAGAAGCCGCAGTCGAGATCGTAGGGCTCGTTGCGTGTACCGAACAGCACGATGGCAGTCGAGCGGTCGACGTTTTCCGCGTCTCTCGCGATAAAGTCCTGGCAGGTGGCCGCCGCGATGCGGCGCATCTCCGCCGTCAGGGCGTTCTTTTCCTCACCGGTCAGCGCAACGCATTCCAGCCTGTCGTATCCGTGCGCCTTCGGCGCCGTTCTGGCCGCCGCCATCATGGCGGATGCCGTATTCACGATGTGTTTGACGTGCGCGTCTTTGGGTTCGATCTTCATCGTCTGCCTCCTATATCCCCAGTCCGAATCTGTCCTTAACACGTTTGAGGACCGGTTCCGCGATCGCGCTTGCGCGCTCGGTGCCGCTCTTCATGGCGTCGATCAGTTCCTGCGAACCGCGGATCTCGAGGAAGCGCTCGCGGATGGGCGAAAGCGCGTCCACCGTCACTTCGACCAGGTCTTTCTTGAACTGGCCGTAGCCGGATCCTTCGTAGTCCTTTTCCAGCTGCTCGATCGTCTTGCCCGAGAACGCGCTGTAGATGGACAGCAGGTTGGAGATGCCCGGCTTATTGTCGATGTCGAAGCGGATGACCCCGTCGGAGTCCGTCGTGCTTCTCATGATGGCCTTCTTGATCTTGGAAGGTTCGTCGAGCAGGGAGATGCGGCTCATCTCGTTCGGCGCGGATTTGCTCATCTTCGCCGTCGGGTCGTCGAGCGCCATGACGCGCGCGCCGGCCTTCATAAAGCGTCCTTCCGGCACGAC
>JAFZRG010000203.1 GCA_017619985.1 Bacillota bacterium
AAAACGGTGTGGTACATTCTCTGAATGCTGATCTGGACCGGGACACCATGTTGAAAATCATGGAGAACATTGTCGTTTTAAGGGATTAGAAAAAGGGGAAAAACATGAAAAAGAAAGTAATCATTGCGGTCACCGTTCTGGCACTGCTCGCGGCAAGCGCATACATCTATGCGACGGTCAGCGCCAGGGGAGCGCTGAGCATGGATATCGAGAACAGCATCGTGCAGTGCCGCTACCAGATCGCTTCGTCCGGGCAGATGATCGAGGCGAAGATGTCTCTTTACATGGATGACGAACTGGTGACCGCGTGGAACGGCAGTGGGAAAGACAGACTGGAATTGGCGGGTCAGGCCCAGACTGTGGGAGGCGCGACATACCGGCTGGAATGCAGCGGTACGGTAGGGAGAAAGCCCTTTACGGCGTCCCCGGTCGAGAAACAGTGTCCGGACCTCGGTTATCCGTTCCGTGACCCGGCGAGTTACGACTGGGCGAAGATCAAGCTGGCGGCGCAATATCTTGTCGAGATGGATACGAAAGACAGGCTTATCGTGCTGGATAAAATGGGTGTGCAATTGCCGGAGGCCTATCAAAAAGATGATGTCCTGCGTGACAGCAGCATCGACGTGATCCTCACAAGCGCGGCAGAAGGCCATTGGGGCGCCTATGATTATATCGCCATGGTACAGTTGCAGGACCGTATTCTGACAGCACTGGAAAACACGAGCTTCATTGGAGAAGGATTTGATTTCCCTGATGGCAGCTATGAAATCACGCCGTCGTTTACCGCAAACACTTTTCCGCAGTTCCGTTATCCGCTTGATTCCTTCACGATCACGGCTGGGTTCGCTCCATACTCTTGGGATACGAATGGGCAAAGTCTCCATACCGGCCTCGATCTGGCGGCGAAGAAGGGGACGGAGATCCATGCTGCTGCGGACGGTATCGTGACCACTGCCGAATTCGACTATGAAAAAGGCTATGGGTATTATATCGTGATCGACCACGGCAATGGCCTGGAGACGCTCTATGCCCACTGCAGTGAGCTGCTGGTGGAAGCAGGGCAGACCGTTTCTCAGGGCGACCTCATCGCCCGGGTCGGGTCGACCGGCACTGCGACCGGTCCGCACTGCCACTTCGAGATCCGCGTAAACGGAGAGCCGGTCGATCCGACGCTTGTCCTCGGACCCGGTCTGCCTTTGATCGAAGGTCTGGGCTTTGAAAAGAGCGGTGACTTCTGGCTCCATGCGACGGGGATCGACGCTCAGGTCGTGGAATATTCCATACCGACAAAGACCAGCAGCTGGGAGATCGAAGGAAGCCTGTACTTCGCGGATCCGAGGTTCCTGGGGTCTTACTTCGACAAAAAAACGATCGAGGGTAACGCTTCCTGGGGATTGGGGTCCTCGAGCGTCAGTCCCTATGCTACGATCGATTTCTGCTGGAGGGAGAACAGCCCGGAGAACGACGGAGGCGCGATCTACGGTCCCGGCATCGAATGCGTCGTGGACGTGATCGACAGGAAACTAATCGAAAAGACCATCGATGACCCCTACGGCGACGCTGACATCACGCTGACGGACGACGAACTGATCGAGATCGGCTGTAAACTGGCGAGCATCCTGTACAGCGCGCAGGCGTATGATACAATGTTCAATGGGGAGAGATAACAGGCGTATTATTTATGAGCAAACTGCTGCAGGACAACTACAAACAAAAAGTCGATCGGCTCACTTTGGAAACAAAGATCCAGGAAGGCGGCATACGCAGCGATGAGATCGACGACCACGCGGAGGATGTTCCTCCTGCAAAGAGCGATCTCGCGAACTTTATGGACCGCGCAGGCTGGGGGATCCTGGTCGCAATTCTCGTGCTTGCCGTGTTTGGCTTCATTCTCTGGCGGAATTTTTTCAGTCTGTAATGCGAGATCTCCAGATGCTTTCCTTTATGCGGCACAGCGGCGTCGGCGCGTTGCTTTATGCCGCTTTTTTTAGTACAATTTTCATAGATCGAAAGGGGTCTGAAGATCTATGACAGAAATCAGAAAAGTCGAGCTGCCGGACATGCTGGCCTGCCGTGAGGCGAGGGCCGCCAGGCAGAGGCAGCTGATAGAGGAATATAAAAAACCTGTCGTTTCTCTGAGCATGAACATCGCAGGGGACGTCAAGCGCACGCCCGCGATCTCCATGCAGCAGAAAGACGGGGAAGAGGACTTCAAGGCTGCGGCCGCGAAGGCCGGCCTTGCGATGCTCTTTGAAGAGCGTTCGGACGCCTTTACGGGTCCGGAGAGCATGTTGGTCTTCGACGCGGACGCGCAGGTCCTGAAGGACATCGGCGTCGCGATCGAGGACGAGACGCCCTGGGGGCGCCTGTACGACATCGACGTCATCGGCACGGACGGGGAGAAGCTGTCCCGGCCTGAACCGAGGCGCTGCATCGTATGCGGAGGTCCCGCGGCGGACTGCGCGCGGAGCAGGGCACACGGGCTGGATCAGATCTGTGAAGCGGCGGACGGTCTCATCGGCCAGTACCTCGGCGATACGCTCGGCACGGCTGCGGCGTCGGCCCTGGTGCGCGAGGCGGCGCTCACGCCGAAGCCCGGTCTCGTGGACGCCGCGAACAACGGCGCCCACAAGGACATGGACCTGGATCTACTGCTGACCTCAGCATCCGCTATAAGGCCGTTTTTCGCCCAAATGGCGGGTTTTTCCGCGGCTTACGGGACAGATATCGAAGCGCTCATAAAGATCGGCAAATCGGCGGAAAAAGCCATGTTCGCCGCGACGAAAGGCGTCAACGCCCACAAGGGTGCGATCTTCGCGTTCTCGCTGTATCTGGCGGCCGTTGCTGACGTCTTGATGCGCGGTGGTGACCCGGTCGAAAAGGTCAAGGACCTCGCAGCGGAAAAAGTCGCGAACGCCAGACCGTCCGCGCCGACCCACGGGGACGCGGTTCGCGCGGTCTACTCCGGTTTCGGCAGGGAAGGCGCGCTCGCGGAGGCCTGCAAGGGCTTCCCGATGGCGCTGCTGGCCATGCAGACGATACGCGAAACAGGGGACGACCTGCTGGCGCTGTGCCGGGTCATGAGCCAGCTCGCGGACAGCAACGTGCTGTACCGCAGCGGCGTCAAGGGGCTGAACTGGGTCAGATCCGAAGCATCCCGGCTGTGCGCCATGGATGCGGTCGAGCGGAACGCGGGGCTGCGCGTCATGGACCAGGCCTGCATCGCCCGCAACATCTCTCCCGGCGGAGCGGCGGATATGCTCGCGCTGGGCATGTTCCTGGCGGATCTGCCGGCGGAATTGTTCCAAAGTTAGTTATTGCTAATTATTTTTTGTCGGGATATTGACAAGTTAGCATATGCTAATCTATAATACCTTTCGGCGGGGGAAACTCCGCAGAAAGGTCATTTTTATGTCTGAGATCTTACGATTGAGCGATATCAGGCCGGGCGAATACGGCAGAGTGCTCGAAGTCGGCGGAGAAGGCGCGCTGCGCCAGCACCTGCTCGATATGGGTCTGACCCCCGGCGCGGCGCTGGAAGTCATCAAATACGCCCCGATGGGCGATCCTCTCGAACTGCGCATCCACGGTTACGAACTGACGCTGCGCCTCTCGGAAGCGGAATGCATCCGGGTGGAAAGGGCGGAAAAAGCTGCTGTCAATGCCAAGACCGGCGTGTATAAAGACATCGAACACCCGGGCCTCGGCGAATACGGCAAGACGCACGATAAATCTACAGAAAACCCATTACCGAAAACCAGCCGTATCACGTTTGCGCTGGCCGGCAACCAGAACAGCGGAAAAACCACGCTTTTCAACGCTTTGACGGGTTCGAACCAGCACGTCGGGAACTTTCCGGGGGTCACCGTCGACCGCAAAGACGGCACGATCCAGGGCCATCCCGAGACGCGCATCACGGACCTGCCGGGCATCTACTCGCTTTCTCCCTACACCCGCGAAGAGATGGTCTCGCGGTCCTTCATCCTCGACGAGAAGCCTTCGGGCATCATCAACATCCTCGACGCGACGAGCATCGAGCGCGGATTGTACCTGACGATGCAGCTCATGGAGCTGAACGTGCCCATGGTGCTCGCTCTGAACATGATGGACGAGCTGAGGGGCAACGGCGGTTCGGTTAACATCAACCGCATGGAATCCCTGCTCGGGATCCCCGTGGTGCCCATCTCCGCCGCGAAAGGCGACGGCATCGCGGAACTCGTGGACCACGCGCTGCACGTGGCGAAATACCAGGAAAGACCGCTGCGCAGGGACTTCTGCAGCGAGGATGAAAACGGCGGCGCCGTACACCGTGCCATCCACGGCATCATCCACCTGATCGACGACCACGCGAGAGCGGCCGGCATCCCGGCGCGCTTCGCCGCGACGAAGCTGATCGAAGGGGACGAAGCGCTGGCAGAGCAGCTCGAACTGACGCAGAACGAGCGGGAGATGGTCGAGCACATCATCGTGCAGATGGAAGAGGAGCGGGGCCTCGACAGGGCCGCCGCCATCGCGGACATGCGGTTTTCCTTCATCCAGAACCTGGTCGCGGAGAGCGTCACCCATCCGAAGGAAAGTAAGGAGAGGGAACGCAGCCGCCGCATCGATCAGGTGCTGACGGGCAAATACACGGCCATACCGGCCTTCATCCTGATCATGGCAGCCGTATTCTGGCTGACGTTCAACGTCGTCGGCGCCTGGCTGCAGGACCTGCTGGATGCAGGCATCACGGCCCTGGGCGACTGGGTCGCTACGGCAATGGCCAGTTCCGGCGCGTCCCCCATGCTGCAGAGCCTCGTTTCGGAAGGCATCTTCGCGGGCGTGGGCAGCGTGCTCAGCTTCATCCCCATCATCGTCATCCTGTTCTTCTTCCTGTCCATGCTGGAGGATTCGGGCTACATGGCCCGCATCGCCTTCATCACGGACCGGATGCTGCGCAAAATAGGCCTGTCCGGCCGTTCCATCGTGCCCATGCTGATCGGTTTCGGCTGCTCGGTGCCGGGCATCATGGCCGCACGGACCATGCCTTCGGAGCGTGACCGCAAGATCACGATCCTGTTGACGCCCTTCATGAGCTGCACGGCGAAACTGCCGATCTACGGCTTCCTGACGGCGGCCTTCCTCCCGGCCTGCGCAGGGCTCGTCATGGTCAGCCTCTATCTGCTGGGCATCGCCGTCGCGATCCTGTTCGCAGCCTTCCTGAAGCGTTCGGCCTTCAAGGGCGAAGCCGTTCCGTTCGTCATGGAACTGCCCAACTACCGGCTGCCCGCCGCGAAGAACGTGGCGAGGCTGCTGTGGGACAAGGCGAAGGATTTCCTGCAGAGGGCGTTCACGATCATCTTCCTGGCGAGCCTCGTCATCTGGTTCCTGCAGCATTTCGATACAGGGCTCAACATGGTCGACGACCCGGAGACGAGCATCCTTGCGTCTGTCGCCGGCGCGATCTCGCCTGTTTTCGCGCCGCTCGGCTTCGGTACCTGGAAATTCTCCACGGCGCTCATCACGGGCTTCATGGCCAAGGAAAGCGTCGTCGCGACCCTGACGGTGCTGTTCGGAGAGGGGACGGCCATCGCTTCCGCGCTCACGGTCCCCGCGGCCATCGCGCTGCTGGTCTTCTGCCTGCTGTACACGCCGTGCGTCGCGGCGATCGCAGCGGTCAAGCGGGAACTCGGCGCCAAATGGGCGGCCGGCGTCGTGGTCGAACAGTGCGTCATCGCCTGGATCTTCGCGTTCCTGGCAAAGATCCTCTTCGACGCATTGCTTTGATCCATGTCATCAAAAATAATATGCAAACGGCGGAGAATTTCTTCGGAATGGTCCGCCGTTTTGTTATATAATAAAAAAGGATTACTATCGTTTAACGTTTCTTAGATAAGTTACCTGTAAGGAGGCAATCTATGAAGATCTATCCCGAATATGTCGCAAAAGACCGGGTGATGCAGCCGGGACAGGAAGGTTCAGCCGTCGACGCGCTGGACTTCGTCTGGAAGGGCAGCCGCATCCTCGGCCAGATCTACGTACCGGTCCACACCCCCGGCGAGAAGCATCCGCTGGCGATCACGCTGCACGGCTTCCCGGGATACACCAACAACCAGGACCTGGATCACGCGCTGCGCCGCACGGGCTTCGTAACGGTCCATCCGTTCGCGCCGGGCGCCTGGGGCAGCGAAGGCTACTACACCTTCGACGGTCTCGTGGAATGCGCGATGGCGCTGCTGGACTACTGCAAGAGCGATGAATTCGCCGAAAAGTACAGCATCTGCCGCGACAATATCTTCTTCATCGGCCACTCCATGGGCGGCATGACCTCCATCAACGTCGTGAAGAGAAGACCGGACGTCAAAGCCGGCGTCTTCCTCGCGCCGTTCGACGTTGCGCAGTTCTTCTTCGAGGGTCACGACGCGGAAGCGGAACTGGCTCCTCTGTTCGAAGAAGGCTCCATCCTGCGCACGCCCGGACCCACGCAGGAATTCTTCCTGAAGAACGGTGCGGATACCGCGGATGACCTGCTGTTCATGAACGCAGTCGACGTCCTGAAGGACCGCAACTTCCTGTTCGTGGGCGGCGCGCTCGATCCGCTCGCTCCCCCCGCCACCATGTGCGAACCGCAGTACAAGGCTGCGAAAGCAAAGGGTGACGGAACCAAGAAACAGGAATACGTGCTGATCAATTCCGACCACGGGTTCAACGACCAGCGCATCTTCCTGGCTCAGACCGTCGCAAACTACCTGGCAGACCTGGTAGAGTAATATTTCATATTTCTTAAGGAGGACGACATGAGAAACAGAAAATTCATCTCTGTCCTGCTGGTGCTTGCTCTGATCCTGGGCAGCTTCGCCTTCGTCTTCGCGGACGGCGACGATGAGACCATGGTGACGACCGCAGCTCCGGCATCGGACGACATCGTGATCCTGCACACCAACGACGTGCATTGCGGTTACGAGGGTTATGACAAACTCGTCGAGCTGGCAAAAGGCGCAGATCTCGTTGTGGATGCGGGCGACGCCATCCAGGGCGGCCCGATCGGCACCCTGTCCAAGGGCGAATACATCACCGAGATCATGAACTACGTCAAGTATGACGTGGCCGGCCTCGGCAACCACGAGTTCGACTACGGCATGGATCAGATCCTGAAGATCGCAAACGACATGGCGGAATTCCCGTATGTCTGCTGCAACCTCGTGGATAAGAACGGCGAGCCTCTGTTCGACGCTTACAAGATCTTCGAAGTCAAGGGCAAGAAGATCGCATTCGTCGGCGCAGATACCCCCGAGACCTTCTACAAGTCCACCCCGACCTTCTTCCAGGATGAAAAGGGCAACTATATCTACAGCTTCTGCGAAGGCAATGACGGCCAGGATCTGTACGACGCCGTACAGAAGGCAGTCGACGACGCCAGAGCCGAAGGCGTGGATTATGTCATCGTACTCGGCCACCTGGGCATCGACGAAGAGTCTGCTCCGTGGCGCGTCACCGACGTCGCGGCGAATACGAAGGGCATCGATGCCTTTATCGACGGACATTCCCACAGCGTTTACACCGAGACCGTGAAGAATGCGGAAGGCGAAGACGTCCTGCTGCAGCAGACCGGTACGAAGCTGGCGAACGTCGGCAAGATCACGATCGCTGCGGACGGCACCATCACCGGTGAGAACGTCGCGACCGAAGGCGTCGAAGCAGACGCGGATGCGACTGCTTTCATCGCCGGCATCGCCGAAAGATTCAACGAGACGATCAAACAGGTCGTCGCCAAGACTGACGTCGATCTGACGACCAAGAACGAAGACGGATCCAGAGCGGTCCGTTCCAAGGAGACCAACCTGGGCGACCTGTGCGCAGACGCGTATCTGAACCTTATGGATGCGGACATCGCCTTCGTCAACGGCGGCGGCGTCCGTGCGGACATTCCCGCGGGCGACATCACCTATGAACAGATCCTGAACGTCCACCCGTTCGGCAACATGGCGTGCCTGGTCGAGGTCACCGGACAGCAGGTCCTGGATGCTCTCGAACACGGCTACTCCTCGCTTCCCGGCGAGTCGGGCGGCTTCCTGCAGGTCGCAGGCCTCACCTGCACCATCAACACTGCGATCGAATCTCCCGTCGTGCGTAATGACAAGGGCGAATTCGTCGAGGTCGACGGACAGAGAAGAGTCTCCGACGTCATGGTCAACGGCGAACCCATCGATCCGGAAGCCACCTACAAGCTGGCATCCCACAACTACATGCTGAAGAACGGCGGCGACGGCTATGCCATGTTCGGCACGGCTAATGTCAAGCTGCTGCGCGACGAAGTCCTGATCGACAACCAGGTCCTCATCAACTACATCGTCGATACGCTTGGCGGCGTGGTAGGTGACGAGTATGCAGAGGCGCAGGGACGTATCACGATCATCGACGATCCGTCCGCAGTCGAAGCAAAGCCTGTCGCGAAGGTCTTCTCCGACGTCAACGAAGGCGACTGGTTCGAAAAGTACCTGCAGGCTGCTTATGAAAGCGGCATCATCGGCGGTTTCCACGATGGCACCTATAAGCCTGCCGGCAACCTGACCCATGCGCAGATCATGGTCATGGTAGCCAACCTGCACAGCGTCCAGAAGGGCGACAACTTCAAGGGCTCCACGGTCGAGGGCGACCACTGGTGCGCTTCCTTCCGCGATTACTGCAAGGCGGAAGGCATCATCGACGACCGCTTCGACAGCAAGCTCGACGAGAACGTCACCCGCGACGAGATGGCCTACTACTTCGCGAACGCCCTGACGGAAGAATCCTACAAGGAGAAGCAGGACATCGCGTTCGACGATATCGAAGGCAACACCTACGAAGCTGAGATCATGAGACTGGCCAAGGCGGACATCGTCGGCGGCAAGGGCAACGGCAAGTACGATCCCTCCGCTCTCGTGACCCGTGCAGAAGCTGCTGTCTTCATCAGCAACGTTCTGGACGCCATCGACGGCAACATCGTCGGCGAATGGGAGACTACGATAGAAGGCGTCGATGCTGTATTCACCTACACCTTTAAGGAAGACGGCACCGGCAGCTACGTCTACGGAGAAAACAACGATCCGTTCACCTATACCGCAAAGAGCGGCAAGCTGTCCATCCAGTACGAAGGAGAGAACATGCTTCCCTGGGAGACGACATTCAAGATCGACGGCGACAAGCTGATCGTCAAAGACTCTTTGGATGAAGACGTAGTCTACACCAGAAAGTAAGTCCTACATGCAAATCAAAAAGGACCGGCGCTGCCGGTCCTTTTGTCATGCTTTCGTGTATCACTTTTTCCTGCTTACGATCTCGTCGGCGATCAGCTTGTCGGCCATATCCTGGGTGGCCAGGACCCAGACTCGGTCGCCCGGAGCGATCACGGTGTGGATGTCCGGCGTGGGGATGGGAAGGTGACCGCGCTGCAGTCCCAGGATCATACAGTCGTAATCGCGGCGCAGGCCGCAGTCCCGGATGGTCTTCCCTGCGAAGTTGGATCTTTTATCCACGAGGATGGGGAAGGAGTAGAGGTCCGAGACCGCGCTTTCTTCTTCCTCCATGTATTCGCGCAGCGTCTTCTGAAGCAGCTGCTGCGAGCTGCAGAGGCGGCTGCAGAGAGCTGCGATATTGTCGGATTCCCCGAGGAGGATGATATCGTCACCGTCCGTCAGCACGATGTTTCCGTCCGGCATGTTCATGTGCTCGGTTCCCCGGATCAGCTTGATGACATTCACGTCGTAGCGCTTGCCCCAGCCCAGATCGCGCAGCGTTTTCCCGGCGATGCCGGATCCCGGGGAGACCGTGAAGTGGCTGACGTGCAGACGTTCGTCGAGCATGTCGGATACGCTCATCGCGTCGTTCTCTTCCAGGTTCCTTTCGTTGAAATTCGCGATAAAGCGCGCCTCCGCGTTCAGATAGCGGCTCGCCAGCCAGCCGGAGCGGGAGAGCAGGATGAGCGCGGCGCCGACGAACGGCAGGATCGCGAGTGCAGACGCGCCCGCGACCCGGTGCAGCGGCAGGAAGGCGATCAGCAGGAGCAGAACGATGCGCGCCCCGGTCAGCGCCACGAGTCCAGCACGGTACATGCCGCTGCCGACCCACAGCTTCGTGTAGGCGAAGGAATGCGTATCCATGAACGGCCGGATGAACATCGCCATGGCCACATAGATCAGGACGAGGGTGATGAGTTTCGCCGCCCGCTCTGTGATGGGCAGTCGCATAATCAGGGGCAGCACGAAGACGTGGCCGAGGATGGTGCAGGCGAGCATCAGGATGCCGTAGATGAGCGTGATCTTCACATAGCGCTTCAGGTAGGCCATCCAGTCGCTGTCCTGCCGCAGTCCGGTCTCTGCGCTCTCTTCCCTGTCGATGCGGGCGAGCAGCCTGCCGGGCAGCACGCGCTGCAGGAAATGGTAGACCTTGTCGGATCCCTTGATGCAGTAGGGGGTCGTGAGCGTCGTCAGGACGGAGACCGCCACGATGATGGGGTAGATGTAGTCCGCGGTCACGCCCAGGGACATGCCGAGGCTCGCGATGATGAAGGCGAATTCGCCGACCTGCGCCAGAGACGTTCCGCAGCGGACCGCGAAATGCAGCCCGTGACCCGACAGTTCCACGCCCAGCGTGGAAAAGAACGACTGGCCGAAGATGACCACGAGCGAGATGATCAGGATGGGGAACTTGTAGCGGACGATCATGGCCGGGTCGATCATCATGCCGACGGAGATGAAGAAGACCGTGCCGAACAGGTCCTTGATGCCCTTGGTGATGTGTTCGACCCGCTCCGCGTGGATGGTCCCCGCCAGCAGGGACCCGGAGACGAAGGCGCCGAGGGCGGACGAAAAGCCGAGTTTATCAGCCAGCAGCACCATGCCGAAGCAGATGCCGAGGGAGACGATGAGCAGCGTCTCGTCGGTCATGAGTTTCGTGGCTTTCCGCATGATGGTGGGCAGGAAATAGATGCCGAGGACGAGCCAGATGATCAGATAGAGCACCAGCATGGACAGCTGCAGCGCCAGATCCCCGCCGGAGATGTTCTTGGAAACGGAGATCGTGGACAGGATGATCATCATGAAGATGCCCGCGATATCCTCGACGACGAGGATGCCGAAGACCAGCTGGGCGAAGTCCTCTTTCTCCACACCGAGTTCGGAAAACGCCTTGATGATGATCGTCGTGGAGCTCATGGACAGCATGCCGCCGAGGAAGATGGCGTCCATGTGCCCCCAGCCGAGCGCGAGACCCGTGAAATATCCGAGGGTCAGCATGCCCGCAACGACCGTCGTCGCCGTGATGATGGCCCCCGCGCCGACGCTCATGAGCTTTTTAAAGCTGAATTCGAGACCCAGGCCGAACATGAGCACGATGATGCCGATCTCGCTCCAGGTCTGGATGGACGCGGTATCCGTGGCAGTAAAAAAGTAGGGCAGATACGGTCCGATCAGGAACCCGGACAGGATGTACCCTAAGATGAGGGGCTGATTGATCTTTTTAAATATGACGGTGACGATGCCCGCGGTCAGCAGGATGACCGCAAGATCTGTGATAAGGGCCGGTAAGTGCATGTGTTTTCTCCTGTGTTTTCTTATTATATCAAAAAGTGTCCAAAAGAGGGCCGGTTTATGGTATAATATTTGCTCGTAATAATAAAAATGCATCAAAGGAGTGACATTATGATCTATACCCAGAAAGGACTGGACTGGGCGCTGAAGTTCATCGACGACATCAACGCCGACACGAGCAAATACGTGATGTACAAACAGAGCCGTCCCATCGCGAACCTAAAGCACATGATGGTGACGACCGTGGATCTCTATCCCGGCAACACGGCTTTCATGATGAAGTTCCCGGGCGACAAGGAATATACGTCCATCAGTTTCGCGCGCGTTTTCGAAGAAATGAACGCCCTCGGCACCGCGCTGATCGCGAGAGGGTTCAAGGGCAAGCGCATCGCGGTATGCGGCGAGAACTGCTATTACTGGTGCCTGTCCTATCTGGCGGCGGTCTGCGGCGTAGGCGTCGTCGTCCCCCTGGACAAGGAACTGCCCGACAGCGACCTGAAGGGCCTCGCGACGGCGGCGGAAGTCGCCTGCGTGCTGACCACGAAGAAGCACCTGGAAGCGTTCCGCGAAATGGCGGAGAATCACGAAGGCAGCATGGAATGCGTCGTCGGCATGTATACCGAACCCGGCGGAGACGGTTCCGTCCTTTCCCTGAAGGACCTGATCGAAGAGGGCAGGAAGCTGATCGAAGCGGGTGACAGAAGCTATATCGACGCGCAGATCGACGAGGAAGCCATGGGCATCCTGCTGTACACGTCCGGCACGACGGGCCTTTCGAAGGGGGTCATGCTGTCGCACAAGAACATCTGCGCCGACCTGATGAGTTCCCCGAACCTGCTGGAAGTGCTGCCGACGGATATTTTCTTCAACGTGCTGCCGCTGCACCACACCTACGCGTGCACCTGCGACTTCCTGATGCCCATGTACAAGGGCACCTGCGTCGCGTTCTGCGAAGGCCTGAAATACATCCAGAAGAACCTGAAAGAAGTGCAGCCCACGTTCTTCCTCGGCGTTCCCGCGATCTTCGAGAGCCTGTATAAGGCGATCAACAAGAACATTAAGAAACAGGGCAAGGACAAGACCGTCGCGAAGGTCCTGAAGATCAACCGGGTCACGAAGAAGCTCGGCATCGACCTGGTGCCGAAGTTCATGGGCCAGATCCTGGACGTCTTCGGCGGCAGGATGAAGACCGTCATCGCCGGCGGCGCCGCGATGGACCCGGTCATCACGGACTTCTTCTGCGATCTGGGATTCAAGGCGGTCCAGGGCTACGGCCTGACGGAGTGCTCGCCGATCGCCGCGCTCAACCCCGACAAGCGCGAACTGGCAAATCCGGCCGCGGCGGGACGCGTGCTGCCCAACACCGAGGCGAAGATCGTCGATGCCGGAGAAGACGGCAACGGCGAGATCTGCATCAAGGGCGACCACGTCATGCTCGGCTACTATCAGATGCCCGAACAGACGGCGGAAGTGCTCGTGGACGGCTGGTACCACACAGGCGACCTCGGCTACATCGACGAGAACAACTTCATCTTCATCACCGGCCGCAAGAAGAACGTCATCATCACGTCCAACGGCAAGAACGTCTATCCGGAGGAACTGGAATACAAGCTGTCCCTCAGCCCGTACGTCGCGGAGTCCATGGTCTGGGCTTCCGAGGACGAACAGGGCCACGACAGCAGCATCGTCGCGACGATCATCCCCGACAGGGAAGAGGTCGAAGCGGTCCTGGGCAAGGACGCCCCGGCCGAGAAGGTGCTCGAACTGCTGCAGGGCGAAGTCGACAAGCTGAACGACCAGGAACCGCTGTTCAAGCAGATCAAGAAGGTCGTTCTGAGAACGGAGCCGTTCATCAAGAACACGTCCGCGAAGATCAAGAGATTCGAGGCGGAAAACAAGAAGCTGAACTAGAGGATGATTTTAAAGGCCCGGCCATGCGCCGGGCTTTTTCTTTGGATCATTTGGTATAATAGCAGTATGAAGAAGATCGTTTTATGGCTGCTGACAACTGCATTATTGCTTTGCTGTGCGGGCTGCACGTCCGGAAGCGTGGATCCTTCAGAACCGGAAAACGCTGACGGCAGGCTTATCGCGCAGCAGATCTCCGAGGGGGCTGTCCCGGCGCGCGAACTGGCGCAGACCGTGCTGACAGAATATTTGAAGGAACGGGAAGCCTATTCTCCCCTGGGCAACGCCGGCGAGCTCGACGGCCGTATCGTGATCTTCACGGTCTTTGCGAGCGGAACGGATTACAGCTGGGATTTTTCGAAACAGGAAGATGCGGATCAGAAGAAAAAGTGCCTGAAAGATCTTTCCGAAGCGGCGGCCTATCTGACCGGTCAGGCAGCGAAGTATGGAAGGGATGTGGAATTCCTCTATGACTGGGAGGAAGATCCCGGACTTGCAGCGGAGTATTCTGCGGGTCATCCGATGGCGAGCGCGGCGAGTACCCGGGAGATTGCGTATGAACTGGCTTCCGCGAGGCAGCTGAAGGAAACGTACGGCGCCGGCCAGGTCATCTATCTGTTCATCGTGAATTCCGGCCCTGATAATACGAAACACTCCCATGCGAATTCCTATGACCCGCAGAAGACCGGCGAAAACGCGTCATTCATGGACCTGATCGAATATGCGAAGATCAACCTGCACAGCGATTACGAAGGGGAGAGATGGGACGCTCAGTCTTCCACATACGCGCATGAGATCCTCCACCTTTTCGGGGTGCCGGATCTGTACAAGGCCGGTCCGCTGATCACGCAGGAATACGCAGATCATATGGATGCGGTCATGAGCACCGCGTATTACCCGGACATCATGTACGGCGGTGTGCCGGGATGGAGCGCCTGGGATCACGTGTTCTCCGACGTGGACGCGTATTATGCCGGCCTGACGGATACCTGCGAAGACGTCGAAGCATACGGGCTGGGAAAGAGCCAGCACATTGCGGATCAATAAGAAGAAGCAGATCTACACTTCCGACGGCTGCCCGTTTTCCGCGGGCAGTCTTTTGTATATGCGGAAATACATGACGATGGAGCAGAGGCTGGCCCCGATGATCTGGGACAGCATCTCCGCGTAGAAGACGCCCATGACGCCGAAACCGATCCGCGGCAGGATGATCGTGAGCGGCACGATCAGGATCAGTTTGCGCAGCATGGAGAAGAACAGCGCGTACTTTGGCTTGTTGAGCGCGACGAACGTGTTCTGCCCGCCGGTCTGGAAACTCATCATGAAATAGGCCGCGTAATAGATGTGCAGGCAGGGGATGGCGGTCTCGATGAGGGCCGTATCGGTGCTGAACATGCGGATGAGCTGCGCCGGGTGCGTGAACACGAAGATCCACGCCAGCACGTTGTAGGTGAGGGCCGCGCAGATCATGAAGCGTATGGCCTTTTTCACCCTGTCGTAATTCCTGGCGCCGTAATTGAAGCTCATCACGGGGACGGAAGCCTGATTGATGCCGTTGATCGGCTGGCTGATGACCTCGCGCATGGAATTGATGATGGAGAACGCGCCGATGTACAGGGTGCTGGCAGCGCCGCCGAACGTCTTGAGCGTCAGGTTGACGACGGTCTGCGCGATGCTGTTGGAAAAGCGGAACATGAAGCCCGTGGAGCCGAGTTTGAAGATGCGCGGCACTTCCTGCATGTCGAGGTGCAGCCGGCTGATGGGGAGCAGGGTCTTCGGACCGGTCAGGAACCGGATGACCCAAACCGAGCTCACGAACTGCGAGATGACCGTGGCGAGCGCAGCGCCTTTCACGCCCATGCCCAGCACGAAGATGAACAGGGGATCGAGCGCGATGTTCAGGGCCGCGCCGATGATGACGGTGCCCATGCCGATCTTCGTAAAGCCCATGCCGTTGATGAAGGGGTTCATGCCCAGACTGATGAGTACGAAAACGGTGCCTGCCACGTAGATACGGAAGTACTGAAGTGCGTAAGGAAGCGTCTCTTCATCCCCGCCCATGGCGGAAAGGATGGGGCCCGCGAAGACGAACAGGATGACCGTCAGCAACGCGCTGAAGATCAGGAGCATGGTGAAGGCGGTCTCGAGGATGCGCCGCGCGCGTTCGTTGTCGCCTTCGCCCCTCGCGATGGAACACAGGGGATTGCCTCCCGTGCCGCAGAGGTTCGCGAACGCTCCGATGAGGGAAATGAGAGGAAAGGCGATGCCGACGCCGGACAGCGCTGCCGTGCCGATGCCGGGGATGTGCCCGATGAAGATGCGGTCCACGATGTTGTACAGCACGTGTACGATCTCGGCCAATGCGATGGGGATGCCGAGTCTTAAGACCGTTTTAGGGATGCTTCCCTGCGAAAAATCGCCTTTTTTCAGGTTTGTCTGCTGTGCCACCGGGTTCTGCCTTTCTTGTATGGCTCTATTATAACACAGATGATCCATGGAAGTGTTGCTGTCCCAAATCTTTACAAACCACAAGATATAGCGTACAATGGGAAAGGTAATGCAACATTCTTGTGGACTATGAAACAGTCAGGAGAACGAATATGAAATGCCCGTTTTGTGAAGCCCCGGATACCAAGGTCATCGATTCCCGCCCGACCGAGGAGGGTCACGCCATCCGCAGGCGCAGAGAGTGCGAGAAGTGCGGCAAGCGCTTTACGACGTACGAGAAGGTGGAAGAGGTCTTCTTCATGGTGGTCAAGCGCGACGGCAGCCGCGAATCCTTCGACCGCAACAAGGTGCTGAACGGCATCGTGAGAGCCTGTGAAAAGCGGCCGGTCACCATGGAACAGATGGAATCCGTCGTGTCCGAGGTCGAAAGAGGCCTGAACAACATGATGGAGAAGGAGATCAGCAGTTCCTTCATCGGCGAGGTCGTCATGGAGAAACTGAAGGATCTGGACGAAGTCGCCTACGTGCGGTTCGCCTCCGTCTACCGCCAGTTCAAGGACGTGAACACGTTCATCGCGGAGATCGAGAAACTGCTGGGCAGCGGTGCGGACGGCAAGCTGAAAAAGACCGTCAAGCAGCCGAAGACGCCGGCGCTTCCCGAAGACGAGGAGTAGTTCCATGCGCACCAAGACCATCGTCGCCATCGACGGACCGGCCGGCGCGGGCAAGAGCACGATCGCGAAGCTTCTTGCGAAGCGCATCGGCGCGGATTACATCGATACCGGCGCCATGTACCGGGCGGTCGGGCTGCAGCTCATCCGCACCGGGACGGACTACAACGACCCCGAGGCGCTGCAGGCCATGCTGGACGCCATAGATGTGGACTTCTCCGAGGGCCGCACCCTGCTGAACGGGGAAGACGTCTCCGGCCTGATCCGCACACCCGAGATCTCCGCGATCACTTCGCCTTCTTCCGGCGTGCCCGCCATCCGCTACAAGCTGACGGCGCTGCAGCAGGCCATGGGGAAGCGCAAGAGCATCGTCATGGACGGGCGCGATATCGGCACCGTCGTGTTCCCCGACGCGGATTTCAAGTTCTATCTGACCGCATCGGCGGACGAAAGAGCCCGGCGGCGCACGGAGGAGATGCGCGCCAAGGGGGAAGACGCGGATCTCGAGACCATACGCGCGGACATCATCCAGCGGGACTACCAGGATTCCCACCGGGAATTCCGGCCGCTGCGCAAGGCGGAAGGCGCCGTGGAGATCGATTCGACCGATATGAGCATCGAAAGCGTCGTGGAGACCATGATGGCTTTCATCGAGGCGAGAGACCGCTGATGCAGGAGGCTTGCTATGGCCGGCAGTGAAAATCAGAAATTCAAATTGCTGTATCTGTACCGCATCCTCATGGAGGAGACGGACGAGGAACACGTGCTCACGACGCCCCAGCTCATCGAAAAACTGGCGGCGAAGGGCATCAAGGCGGAACGCAAGAGCATCTACGCGGACCTCGCCGCGCTGCGGGACGAATTCGGTGTGGACATCATCGACGTGGGACGCGGCGGGCATTACGTCGGGTCCCGGACGTTCGAATTCCCGGAGGTCAGGCTGCTCGCGGACAGCGTGCTTTCCTCGCGCTTCATCACGGAACGCAAGACCGTGGAACTCGTGGAGAAGCTCAAGACGCTGGCGAGCGAACATCAGGCGAAGCAGCTGACCGGCCGCATGTTCGTCGCGGACCGGGTCAAATCCATGAACAGCAGCGTCTACTACAGCGTGGATACCATCGCGTCGGCCATCGACGCGGGCTGCAAAGTCTCGTTCAAATACTACGGATACGACGCGAAGAAGGAAAAACAGTACCATCACGGCGGGGAAGCCGTGGCGGTGAGTCCGTACGACCTCGTGTGGGACAACGAGTACTATTACCTGGTAGCCTATGACGGCGCGGATCAGAAGATCAAGCACTACCGCATCGACCGCATGGAATGGATCAGGGTCCTGGACGGGGAGAAGCGGGAAGGCGCCGACGCGTATAAGAAAGCGAACGTGCGGTCGTATTCCAAGCGCATGTTCTCCATGTTCTCCGGAGAGCAGCAATCGGTGACCCTCCGCTTCGCGGACCATCTGGCGAACGTGATCATCGACCGCTTCGGCAAGGACGTGATCCTGGCGCCGGACGGGGAAGGGTACTCCCGCGTGAGCGTGACGGTCTTCATCAGCCCGCAGTTCTACGGCTGGCTGTTCGGCCTGGGTCCGGACATCGAAGTCCTCGCGCCGAAGATGGTGCGCGACGCCTACGCGCAGAAGCTTGCCGAAGTCCTCGGAGCATACGGCAGGCAGGAGAAACCGCTATGAACGGAGCGTATATCTTCGATTTCGACGGAACGATAGCGGATACGGAAGGGTTCCATCTCGCACTGTATCAGAGGATCCTGGGCAGGCGGTACGGCGCCGCATTGGACTGGCCGCACTGGCTGCACTACATCGGCCGCACGGATCCGGATTTCCACCGGATGATGGAGCGGGACTACGGCATCGTCATCGATTCGGAAAGCGTCATGGAGGAATACTTCACGGCGCTTCTGGCGGAAGAACCCGCAGCGGTGCAGCCTTACCCCTGGGTGAAGGAGGAACTGCAGGCCTGCCGCGAACAGGGCATCCCGGCGTGCATCCTTTCTTCCGGCAACCGGGACGTCATCTGCGCCTGCCTGAAGGCGTGGGGCCTGGATGCGTATTTCGCGGGCGCCAACGTCATCAGCGTGTCCGCCGGCGTCTTTACGAAACCGGACGTGTTCGCGGATCTGGCGCGCTATCTGAAAGGCTTCGAAGGAACGCCCGGAGACGTCGTCCTGTTCGAGGACTCCATCCACACGATCGAAAAGGCGAGAGCCTGCGGCATCGGAAAGGTCGTCGGGGTCAGCCATGAATACAACCGGGGGATAGAACGTTACTGCGACAACATGAGGAACGGCGAATGAACTACAGACAGCTTGGAAAAACAGGACTTCTCGTGAGCGAGATCGGCTTCGGCGGCGAATGGCTCGAGCGCCACGACGAGGAGCATTCCGTGGACCTCGTCCGCTACGCGGGCGAACTGGGGATCAACATCATCGACTGCTGGATGTCGGATCCGAAGTCGCGGGACATCATCGGCAAGGGCATGGAGGGCCGCAGGGACAAGTGGATCGTGCAGGGTCACATCGGCGCGACCCATCAGGACGGCCAGTACGTGCGCACGAGGGACATGAACTTCGTGCCGCAGGCGTTCGAGGACCTGTTGCGGCGCCTGAAGACCGACTATGTCGACCTCGGCATGATCCACTACGTGGACGCCCAGGAAGACTGGGACCGCTGCGTTGGGACTGAATACATCGAATACGTGTACAAACTGCGCGAAAGCGGCAAAATCAGGCATATCGGGCTGTCCACGCACAACCCGCGCATCGCGAAACAGGCGGCGGAGACCGGTATCGTTGACATGATCTTGTTTTCTGTTAACCCCGCGCTGGACATGAAACCGGCCATCGAGGACATCGACACGCTGTTCGCTCCGGACTACGAAGGGCTTTCCGGCCTCGATCCCGAACGTGCGCAGCTGTACCGGCTGTGCGAGGAGAAGGGCGTGGGCATCACCGTCATGAAGCCGTACTTCGGCGGACGCCTGTTCGACCCGGCTCAGACGCCTTTCGGGGTCACGCTGACGCCGGCGCAGTGCATCCACTACGCGCTCACCCGGCCGGCCGTCGCATCTGTCCTCTGCGGCTACGACACGAGGGAACAGATCGACGCTGCGCTCGCTTATGAAAGCGCTTCCGAAGAGGAGAAGGACTACACGTCCGTGCTCGCTTCGGCGCCGCTGCACGCCTTTACGGGCCAGTGCACGTACTGCGGGCACTGCAAGCCGTGCCCCGCGGAGATCGACATCGCCTTGGTCAACAAGTTCTACGACCTGGCGTCCGTGCAGCCGCAGGTGCCGGAGAGCGTAAAACAGCACTATCTGGCGCTGGAGCACCACGCGTCCGAATGCGTCGCCTGCCGGGGCTGCGAGAGCCGCTGCCCGTTCGGCGTGGAGATTTCGGAACGCATGGCAAAAACGGCAGCTCTGTTCGGCTGCTAGAAAAGGGGACTTCCTATGAAATTCGAAGGGCTATCGCCCGCTGAGGTGCGTAGATTCATCCGCAGCGGAGAATATACCGGCCAGACGTCGGGACTGTGCCCGGGCTATGCCCAGGCGAACCTGGTGGTGCTGCCAAAGGAGTACGCCTATGATTTTCTGCTGTTCGCGCAGAGAAATCCGAAAGCCTGCCCGCTGCTGGAAGTGACGGATACGGGCAGCCGCCTGCTGAAGGACATCGCGCCAGGCGCGGATCTCGCGACGGATCTGCCGCGCTACCGGATCTATGAGAACGGCGTGCTGACGGGAGAATACACGGACGTCGGGCGCTTCTGGCGGGATGATCTCGTGAGCTTTCTGATCGGCTGCAGTTTCTCGTTCGAGGGCGATCTGCTGGCGGCGGATGTACCGGTGCGGCAGATCGAGGAAGGGAAGAACGTGCCGATGTACGACACGAACATCCCCTGCGCGTCCGCAGGCGTGTTCCACGGCAACATGGTCGTTTCCATGCGTCCCATTCCTTATGAACTCGTTCCGAAAGCGGTGCAGATCACGGCTTCCATGCCGCGGGTGCACGGCGCGCCTGTCCATATCGGCGACCCCGCAGTCATCGGCATCGAAGACCTGTCCCGTCCCGATTACGGCGAGGCCGTTACGGTGCGCGAAGGGGAAGTCCCCGTGTTCTGGCCCTGCGGCGTGACCCCGCAGAACGCGCTGCTGCGCTCGAAGCCGTCGTTTGCCATCACCCATGCGCCGGGTCACATGCTGATCTCCGACGTGAAGAACGTGAACCTGAAGTACTGAACATGAATCCCGGATCCATAGAAGATATCATTTTGAAGTTCTCTCACCGCGGCATGGACGCGCTGCGCCCGTATCTGCCGGCGGATTTCTGCAAAGAAGCGGCGGAGGAGATCCTCTCCTGGGAGAGGGGGAACGTGCTGCTGACCACCGGTTTTTACGTGGCGGGCCATGCGGAAACGGACGGGCCGGCCGGTACGGTCGTGCTGGCGAAAGCCCTGCAGACGCTGGGATTCCGGCCTCACATCCTGACAGACGAGAACTGCAGCCATTACTTCGAGCCGGAGGGGCTGGACACGATCTATATGTCCTATGAAGAAGGGGACGGGTTCTGCCGGTCGCTGCTGGAGCGCCTGCAGCCTGCCGGCCTCATTTCCGTCGAACGCTGCGGGGTCAACGTGCAGGGCGACTACGTCAACATGCACGGGGAGAGCATCCGCAGCCATACGGCGCAGATCGACCGGCTGTTCGACGCGGCGTACGGCAACATACCGACCGTAGGGGTCGGGGACGGCGGTAACGAGATCGGCATGGGAAATCTGGCGGACGTGATCGGAAGGGAACTGTCCCTCGTGCCCTGCCGCACGAAGGTGGACAGACTGGTGATCGCGACGGTGTCCAACTGGGGCGCCTACGGCATCGCGGCGTACCTGGAGATCCTGTCCGGGCTGGCGGTCTTTCCGCCCGTCGAAGAAGTGAAGGAGTATCTGCAGCGGACGGTGCTCCTGGGCAGCGTGGACGGCATGTCCCAGCAGAACGTCTGTCGGGTGGACGGTTTTTCGCTCGCGGAGAGCGAAGAGGTCTACGCGGCGCTGCAGCGGACCGTCACATCTTGTACAGCTCCCAGCGGCACTCCGGGATGAAGTATTTCAGCTGATAGCGCTTCTCGTATCCGCCGATGTCGCTCTGGCAGTCGTAGACGTAGACGGGCACGCCGGCAAAGCGCTCCTCGGACGCTGTGAGGATGCGCTTGACGTAGATCTCGCGGTTCGTGCCGTCGGGATCGGTATAGCGGAATTTATAGGGGAGGGGCTTGCCGCTCCCTCTGAAGACGACGATGGCGTCTATGGGTCTCATCAGTAGTTTCATGGGTCCTGCCGAAACGGATCATTTGCTCGCACTTACAGTATAGTGAACAAATGTTCTTTTTACAAGAACAAAAACGGAGATCAGATATGAATTACGTGGAAAAAGCGATGGAATACAACCGCAGAGGCTTCAACTGCAGCCAGTCCGTGTTCGCGGCCTTCGCGCAGCCTCTTGGCATCGACGAGGCGACGGCGGGAGCCATCGCGGCGAATCTGGGCACCGGCTGCCGGACTGGCAATGTCTGCGGCGCCGTGAGCGGCGCGCTGATGGCGCTGGGGCTTTACGAGGGTCACAGAACGCCGGAGAGCAGCGAGGAAAAAGACCGCGCCTACAAAGTGTCGCGGGAATTCGTCCGCCGCTTCGAAGCGGAGAAGGGCACGACCGTGTGCAGCGAACTGCTGGGCGGCAATCCGTCCGTTCCGGAAGACCGGAAGATGCTGCGCGAGACCGGTAAATTCAGGACTCTCTGCCCCGGTTTCGTGGAGCTGGCCGCGTCCATCCTGCAGGACTATCTGGAGGAGCTGGGCAAACTGGAGAAAGACGCATGGAAATAGGGAAAACGGCCGTGATCCTGGCGTCCGGTTCGCCCCGGCGCATCGACATGCTGCGCGCGGACGGCATCGAACCGCTGATCGTCAGGCCGGACTGTGAAGAAAATATCCATATCGGACTGACGCCGCGGCAGGAAGTCATGGCGCTGGCGCTGCGCAAGAACCTGCGCGCCGTCGAGATGCTGAGAGAACAGTACAGCCTGCCCGCGGAGGGCATCGTCCTGTCCGCCGACACCATGGTCGTGCTGGACGGCGTCCCCATCGGAAAACCCGCGGACGAAGAAGACGCGTTCCGCATCCTGAGCGGACTGAACGGCCGGATGCACACCGTGTGCAGCGGCGCCTGCCTGTTCGATCTCGCCACGGGCCGCCGGCTGGTCTTTTCCGAGGATACAGACGTGTATTTCATGCAGTACACGGACGAGGACATCTTCGCGTACATCGCGACGGGCGAACCCATGGACAAAGCGGGCGCCTACGCGATCCAGGGCGGTTTCGCGCCCTACGTGACCCGTACGGAAGGCCCCATGGACAACGTGATCGGCTTCCCTTACGGGACGATCAAACGCATCCTCGCGGAGTGGTGAGAAAATGTGTTCATTATATGGAAATATATGGTAATTACCAGCGATCTGTGATATACTGGACTCCGGCCGGGAGCCGGAGTTTTTTTATGGAGAAAAAGGAAAAAGGAACAGCGTATCCGCATGCGATGCCCTTGGTGCGCGACATGCCGGAATCGGAACGTCCCAGGGAGAAGATGCTCGCGCAGGGCGTGCGGTCGCTGTCCAATACGGAGCTGCTGGCCGTGCTGATCGCGTCCGGAACAGGGGGCGACAGCGCGGTCTCCCTGGCGGCGAAGGTGCTCGCCTCGGAAAAGGGCAGCCTGGCAGCGTTGTCCGTCTGCTTGCCCGAGGACCACATGAAGATCCCCGGGATCGGAACAGCCAAAGCCTGCGTGATCACCGCGGCGCTCGAACTGGGCCGCCGGGCCGCCACGATGCCCGCGCAGCCGAAGGCCGCGATCGGAACGCCGCGGGAAGCCGCGGAGCTGTTCATGGGCGAGATGCGCTATCTCAGAAAAGAGGTCATGGAAGTCGCGCTCGTCAACGTGAAGAACGAACTCATCATGAAGGAACGCATCTCCGTCGGCGGTCTGAACAGCGCCGTGACCCGTCCGAGAGAAGTCTTTGCCGGCGCGATCCGCAAAGGCGCCTACGGGGTCATCCTCGCGCACAACCATCCCAGCGGCGACCCGACGCCGTCCGGAGAGGACGTGAACCTCACGAAACAGCTGGCGAAAGCGGGGGAGATCCTGGGGATCGCCGTCATCGACCACATCGTGATCGGGGACGGACGATACGTCAGTTTCGCGGACGAAAAACTGCTGTAAAAATATTTTTCAGGATTTGTATTTTTTGTCCCACAATACCCCTTGCCGATGATAGAATTATCCTGTAAAATTGTTCGAGTTTGAAAGGACAGGAATGGGCATCGTCGCATTGGTCACCTCCGGCAAGGGAGGCGCGGGAAAAACGACTATAACGGTCAATTTAGGGGCAACTCTGGCGCAGAAAGGCGCGAGAGTCGCTTTGGTTGACTTCAATATGGGCCTGCGCAACCTGGACATCTACCTGGGGATGGAAGACTGCAGCCTGTTCGACCTCGGCGACGTCCTGACCGGCGTCTGCAAGGTGGAGAAGGCGCTCGTGCACGACGACCGTTTCGGACGTCTGTACATGCTGCCCTGTCCGCAGTTCAAGGAGATCAACGGCGTCACGGCGCAGCATGTGGCGGGTCTGTTCGCGGTCCTGAAGAACAAGTTCGATTACGTCCTGGTGGACATGCCCCTGGGCATCGGCCAGGCGATGGAGAACGCCGCGTCCGCAGCCGACATCGGCATCGTCGTGGTCACGCCGGACTACGTCTCGCTGCGCAACGCGGATACCGTGGACCGCAAACTGGACGTCTGCGGCCTGAAGAAGCGCTGCTTCATCATCAACAAGGTGGATCTCGAGGTCCTGCGCAGCGGCAGCGTCCCGGGCATCGAGCACATCGCCCGCAACATGAGCACGCCGATGGCAGGCATCATCCCGTGCGACGAGAACATCCACCTGGGCAACAACATGGGGAGCCCCGTCGTCCTCGCGTCCGATTCCTATATCGCGAAGAACTTCAGTTCCATCGCGCTGCGGAT
>JAFZRG010000204.1 GCA_017619985.1 Bacillota bacterium
TACGGATCCCGAATACCTGAAGGCCGCGCCTCACAGCAGCGTCTGCCACCAGCTCGACGAATCCAACATGGATGACCCCGAGCAGTGGGCGGTCACCTGGAGAGCGTACCTGAAGAAATATAATGCATAAGATAGGACTGCTGGTGAATCCCATCGCAGGGATGGGCGGAAGCGTCGGACTGAAAGGAACAGACGGACTGGCGGAAGAGGCCGCGCGGCGGGGCGCGGAGAAGCGCGCCCCGCTGCGCGCAGAGGCCGCATTGCTTGCGCTGCGGCCTCTGCGAGAGGACCTTCAGGTCCTCTGCGCGGCCCGCGACATGGGCGCGGACGAAGCGAGCGCACAAGGTTTTCAGGCGATCACAGTCTATGAACCCGCCTCTCCCACCACATCCGCAGACACCATCGCGGCAGCCAAGGCCATCGAAGCGGCCGGCGCCGAGCTCCTGCTCTTCGCAGGCGGCGACGGCACCGCGAGGGACCTGGTCGCTGCGGGGGTCACGGTCCCCTGTATCGGCATCCCGGCCGGCGTCAAGATCCACTCGCCCGTCTATGCCGTGCGGCCCGAAGCCGCTGGCGAACTGGCGAAGCGGGTCCTGCAGGGCGAGCGAAAACGCACGAAGCAGATCGAAGTCGTCGACATCGACGAAGACGCCTGGCGAGCGGACCGGGTCAGCACGAGGCTGTACGGCTATCTGACCGTCCCCGACGACCGCTCGCTGCTGCAGCACGGCAAGGCGGCATCCCCCGCTTCCGAGAGCGCGCAGCATGAAAGCATCGCCTCGGAGATGGCGAAGCGGATGAAGCCCGGCGCCTACTATCTGATCGGTCCCGGCACCACGACGAAAGCGCTCATGGACGGGCTCGGCCTCGAGGCCACGGTCCTCGGCGTCGACCTGGTCGCGGACGGCAGACTCGTGCAGAAAGATCTGTGCGAAGCGGACATCCTTCAGCGGGTCACGGAGAAAGAGGCCTTCCTCGTGCTCACCCCGACGGGCGGGCAGGGTTTCCTGCTCGGCCGCGGCAACCAGCAGATCAGCGGCGCCGTTGTAAAAGCGGTCGGCAAAGACCACCTCTTCGTCCTCGCGACGAAGGAAAAACTCTTCAATCTGCAGGGCCGTCCCCTGCTCGTCGACACCGGCGACCCAGAGGCGGACAGGCTGCTGGAGGGCTACATGCGGGCCATCACCGGCCTCGGCGAAGAACAGATGATACGGATCAGCGAACTCTGATCCTTTGGAAAGGAGAAAAACATGTTACATCAGGACTATAAATTCGAATCCCGCGCGCTCTATCCCGAGCTGAAGGGCAAGAGAGTCGTCGTGACCGGCGGCGCTTCCGGCATCGGCAAGGCCACCGCGAACCGCTTCGTGCTCGAAGGCTCGAGAGTCGTCGTCTTCGACTACAACGACAAGGCGTTCCCCGCGCTGATGGAGGAGATCCCCGGCCTCGCGGGCTGCGTCAAGGTCGACGTCTCCAGCGAAGAGAGCGTCAAGGCTGCGTTCGCCGAAATGGATAAGATCATGGGCGGCATCGACATCCTGATCTCCAACGCGGGCATTTCCATCCGCAAGAAGTTCATCGAGACCGACTTCGCGCAGTGGAAGCGCGTGATGGGCGTCAACCTCGACGGCATGTGCCTGTGCATCATGGAAGCCCTGAGACGGATGCAGAAGGAAAAGACGAAGGACGATACCGGCGTCATCCTGTGTACCGCCTCCACGAACGGCATGGAAGGCCACCCCTTCTACACCGACTACAACGCCTCCAAGGCCGCGGTCATCAACCTCGTCCGCAGCGTCGCCCTCGAGCACGCGCCGTGGATCCGCTGCAACTGCATCTGCCCGGGCTACGTGCTCACCCCGATGCAGGAAGCCGAGTACACGCAGGAGATGTTCGAAGAATGCAACAAGGGCATTCCTCTCGGACGCCACGCTGACCCGGCGGAAGTCGCCGCGCTCTACGCGTTCCTCGCTTCCGATGAAGCCAAGTACATCACCGGCCAGCACATTCCTCTCGACGGCGGCGAAACAGCGTAAGCTGAAACCTTTTACACACATCCTTTGCATCACAAAAGCTCCGGAGCGATCCGGAGCTTTTCTATCTGTAATGACGTTATCCGATCACGGACGGGCCGTCATAGCGGATCTCGTCCGGTGCGACCGGATAGGCGGCCAGCAGATGGTCGCAGACGTGCAGCAGGTCTTCTTTGCCGGAGGGCAGTTTCCCTTCGACAGTATAGAGACCCAGCACGGACGAATCTGTGAACGTGCAGTCCGGGCCTTTCATGCCGGTGAGCGAGATCATATACCGCAGTTCCTCGAGCATCTCGCGGTAATCCATGGCGTCGAACGCGCCGCTGCGCACCATATCGGCGAGCGGGGTTCCCTCCCAGATCGCGAGACCGATGCACCAGATGCTTGCCGGGTGGATCTGTGAAAGCAGCTGCGCGGTCTTCTCCGCGTGCAGTTTCGAAAGCCGCCGTCCGCCGAGCCCCGGGATGAGCGAGATGTGACAGGCGATGCCGGCTCTTTCGAGTGCCAGACAGGCCTCGAGCATCTGCTGCGCCGTCTCGCCTTTGTTGTGCATGGCCAGTACCTCGTCCGCGCCGCTCTCGATGCCCACGTGTACGTCGGTGAGCCCAGCGCGCTTCAGCGCGGCCAGTTCGCTTCCGCTCTTTTCCAGCACGTCGTCCGAGCGGGCGTACATCGAGTATTCCTTGACCTGCGGCAGGTAGCGGCGGGTCAGCATGAACACGTCCAGCAGGAAGTCCGTCGGCAGCGCCAGCGGGTCACAGCCGAGGAAATGCAGGCGCGTCTGATCGCCGATGACCTGCGACAGCAGCTGCGCCTTGCGGGAGATCTCCTTCAGGCTGTAGACCTTGTACTCGTCCTTGATGAAGTCGCAGAACGCGCACCCCGCCCAGCGGCAGCCGTACGCGATCTCGAGGAACGCGCTATGCTCCTCGCGCGGCGGGCGGTAGAACTCCGCGTGGTCGTACATGAGGTTGTAGATGTCTTGCGTCTCCATGCCTTTATTATATCGTATTTGCCGTACAAAAAGAGAGCAGTTTCCTGCTCTCCTGTTCATCAGCGCCTAGTACACCGGGCCGACTTCCTTCGCCAGCGCCAGCCAGGTCTTCAGGCTGCGCACGGTTTTGATCTCCTCCGTGGGCACATCCGCGAAGAACAGCTGCTCGGTGCGGTCCGCCTTGGCGACCAGTTCGCCGTACGGTCCCGCCACGAGCGATTCGCCGCAGAAGTTCAGGTGGTCTTCGGGTCCCACGCGGTTGCACATGGCCACGTACACCTGGCTGTGGAACGCCTGGATGCGCACTTCCCACTCAAACAGCTCCATGGGCTCCTTGTCGTGGTTGGTCGTCGGGATCAGCACGAGCTCCGCCCCCTGCATCGCGCACGAGCGGATGCTCTCGGGCATGTGCCGGTCGAAGCAGATGACGATGCCCACCTTGCCGAACGGCGTGTCGTAGACGATAAAGCCGTCCTCGGACGGATGGTAGTAGTCCTGTTCGTAGAAATCCTCGGCCTGGTAGATGTAGACCATCTTGGAGATGCCCTTGATCTCGCCGTCCGCGCCGATCATCAGCGAGCAGTCGTAGTAGTTGCCGTCTTTCTTCAGGTAGACGTTCGGGGACGCCCAGATCTGATTGTCCTTGCAGGCCTTCTTCAACGCCGCCACCTCCGGCCCGTCCAGCGTGACCGCGAGAGCCGTCGCGTCCCTGCCCTCGAACTTCGGAAAGAACTGCGTGAGCTGCACTTCCGGGAAGAAGATCAGGTCCGCCCCGCCCTTCGCCGCTTCTTCGATATATTTCACCGACGCTTCGATGTTCTTCTGCGCGTCCTTTTCCATGCGCATCTGCGCCATTGCGAGTTTCATGGTCTCCTCCTGTTTTGCGTGACCCGCGGAAGGGTCTCTACAACCTATCAATTTAGTAGATTATATCACCGCAAAAAAGGTTCTGCCACAAAAAACAGAACCTTTTTCTGATCAATCCAGTTTTCCCTGCGCCTTGGCCAGGAATTTCGCGCTGTCGATGATGAAACGCTCGTGGCGGCCTTCGGCGATCTTTTCCTTTTCATCGAACACTTCGATCGTAAACACGAGTTTCCTGCGGTCGATCTCCGTAAGTTCCGTCTCACAGCGCACCGCCATGCCGACAGGCGTCGCCGCGATATGCGACAGCTCCATCCGCGTCCCGACGGTGCCCTGGCCCTCTTCGAGTTCATCCGCCACGCTCTTCCAGGCGGTCTCTTCCGCCAGCGCGATCACGGCGGGCGTCGCGAACACCGGCAGCAGTCCGCTGCCCAGGGCTTCCGCGGTCAGCTCCGGGGTCACCGTGCGTTCCAGTTTTCCTCTGATCCCAGTCTTCAGCATGCGATCTCCTCTCTTTTCTGCGCGGGCCAAGTCTACCCGCTATCCTGCAATGCCCTGTAAGGCCTCTATTTGACCCGCAGACCGTCGATAAACACGGCGGTGGCCTTTGTCATGTAATGGAAGGGATGGCCGCTGAAAACGGCGATATCGGCGTCCTTGCCCACGGCGATGGAACCGACCCTGTCCTCCACGCCCAGCGCTCTCGCCGGCACGATGGTGATGGCTTTGAGCGCGTCTTCTTCACTCAGGCCTTCCCGTACGCACATCGCCGCGTACATCGGCAGCAGCCACAGCGGCTGCACGTCGTGGTCCGTGGTGATGGCCGGGGTCATGCCGTGCACGCGGAGGATGCCCGCCGTCGCGAACGACCCGTCCACCGTCTCGGGCTTGCTCGCCGGACCTTCGGACGGACCGACGATGGGGATGAAGTCGTAACCGGCCAGCACGTCCGCGATCTTCGCGGAACGCGTCGCGTGCACGATGCAGAAGCGCAGGTCGAACTCCTTCGCGATGCGGATGGCGGTCAGCATGTCGTCCGCGCGGTGCGCGTGCACATGCACGGGGATCTCGCGCTTCAGAACTGGGATGAGCGCCTCGCTCTTCGCGTCGTACTCCGCGTCGCCCTTCTCCTTCTTTTCCATGTAGCGTTGCGCTTTGATGAGCGCTTCGCGCATCAGGGCTGCCGACATCATGCGGGTCTTCGGCGCCTTGTCGTGATTGCCGTAGCAGTTCTTCGGGTTCTCGCCCAGGGCGAATTTCATGGCCGCGGGAGCTTTCAGCACCATATCGTCCACGTCCTTGCCGCGCAGTTTGATCGCAGCGATCTGGCCGCCGATCACGTTCGCGCTGCCCGGGGAGACGCCTGCCGTGGTCACGCCGCCGGCCGCAGCCTTTTCGATAGCCGTATCGAACGGGTTGAACCCGTCCATGGCCCTCAGCTGCGGGGTGACCGGGTCGGTGATCTCGTTGTAGTCGATGCCCTCCCAGCGCAGGCCTTCCTCGCCGATGCCGATATGGGTGTGGGCGTCGATCAGGCCGGGCAGGATGTATCCGCCCGCCGCGTCGAGCACCTCGCCGCTGTAAACAGGGGCGTCTGTCATATCGCCGAACGCCGTGATCTTGCCGTTCTCGAACTCTACGTAACCGTTCTCAAAGCGCCCGCCTTCCATGGTGAGCAGAATACCGTTCTGGATCCTCATTGTTTCTCCTTTATTTCAATGCAAGTCCGTCGTGGAAGATCTTGCCGATGCACTCGCCTACGCGGTGATAGGTGTCCGCGGAGGGGTCGACGAGGATGGGGTCGAGTTTCGTGATGTCCACACCGCCCTCTTCGTTCAGGATCTCCTCGTCCGCCAGCACGTCGACGATCTCGCCGATGATCTGGATGTGGCTGCCGAACTGTTCCATCTTGGCGACCTTGCATTCCAGGGTCAGCTTGAATTCCTCGATCATGGGAGCGTTCACGTGCTCCGACGGGACGACGTGCATGCCGGACTTTTCCATCTTGTCGGGGGTCACTTTCGCGGTGACGCAGCCGAAGTAGTCCGCGACGACCTCGTGGCACGCGCTGGGGATGCCCACGGTGAACGCCTGCGAAGCGCGGATGTTGGACGTCGTCTTGCGGCTCGGGTGCAGGCCGAGCATCACGCAGGGAGGCTCGCTGCAGCAGATGCCGCCCCAGCCCACGTTGCACACGTCAGGTTTGCCGTTTTCGTCGTAGCTTCCGACCATCAGGACCGGAAGCGGATAGATAAAGCGCCTTGCGCCAAGGGATCTTTTCATGGTCAACCTCTCTTCAAATACGCCGTGATGCAGTGCAGGCAGCCCCTGCCCTTGACGATCTCGGACACGTCGATGACGTCGCATCTGACGCCGTTCTTCTCCAGCAGTTCCTGCGTGCGCGGATTTCCGGCCGGATAGAGCAGGTGATCCGGCTCCAGCGCCACGAAGTTGCAGGCGAACGTGATGGACTGCTCCGTCCTGGAGGGGATCTCCAGGATCTGATAGCCCTTGCCCTTGAGCATATCCACGATATCGTACGGCACCTGGCCCGCGTGGATGAGCACCTTGTCGTGCCCGATCGGATTGAGGATACCGTCGATATGGATGTTGCTGTACGGCTGCTGCATATGGTAGCAGGTGACCCCCATGCGCTCAAGCTCCGTCTTCACCTGCTCGTAGCCGCTGCGGTTGCAGCGCGCGCCGGTGGACAGGATGCAGGTCTTCTCGTCGATCCAGCACGCGTTGGCGCCTTCGAACCGGCCGTCGCCGGCCACGGTCTTCAGGATGGGCACGCCGAGTTTCGCCAGCGCCTGCGCCACGTAGCGCTCCTCGCCTCTTCTGGCCGCCATGCCCGGACGCGTGATGATCGCGCCTTCCGGGGTCATGAACATCAGATCGCGGCAGAAGATCGCGTTGGGTCTGTCGTCTCGGGTCTCTTCGACGTAGTAGACCTTCGCGCCGAAATCGCGGTACGCCTGGGCCACCGCGTCGTGCTGCTTTCTCAGCAGCTCCACGTCCACAGGGTCGTCGGAGAAGCGGTTCTTCTTCGGGTCGAAGTCCTCGATCTCCTTGCCGGGACGGCGCAGCAGCACCGCCTTCAGCGTATCGACCTCGGAGGCCACGCCCCAGTCACCCCAGTATTCCGTGATGTCCTCCTGGAACGACGTTTCCTTGGGGAACCAGCGCTCGCCGGGGATCGCGTCGATGTCTCTGATGATGTCTGTCATGGTCTTGCCTCCTCCTTTACTCGCCGCCGCGGATCTGCACGTCGGCTGCATAGGGCCGCACGAGATCTACATAGGCGCGCAGTTCGTCCATGGACGGCGCGGTCAGCCCTGCAAAAGGCACGGTGTCGCGGTCGGTGAACACCTGCAGGAAATAGCGCTTCGCGCCCTTGATCCACGGACCGATCTTTGCGAACGAATCCGCGTCGTGCA
>JAFZRG010000205.1 GCA_017619985.1 Bacillota bacterium
GCTGCGGCGGTCAAACTCGGGCCGCCGAAGTTCGGCCACGCGGTGCACATCGTCAATTCGCTGCTGCGGGCGGAAAGCGAGCTGTCCGGAGCGAGACCTTTCGATTTTACAGGATTTGTGAAGTTTTAAGATGGACAGGATCAAGAACGCAAAACTGAAAGAAAGAATCGTTTCCGCCGAAGCTGCGGCGGCGCTGATCGCGCCGGGCAGCACGGTCGGCGTGAGCGGCTTTACGTCGGCCGGCTATCCTAAACTCGTGCCCGGCGCGCTGGCGAAACGTGCGGAAGCGGGGGAGGATCTGCGCCTGACGGTCATCTCCGGGGCGTCGGTCGGCGACGAACTGGACGGCGTGCTCGCGCGGAGCGGCGCGGTCGCGAGACGCTATCCGTATCAGAGCAACAAGGATCTGCGGGCAGCCATCAACGACGGCCGCATCGCCTATGCGGACATCCATCTGGGTCAGCTGCCGTATCTTGTGCGGAGCGGCGTGCTCGGCCCTGTAGATACGGCCGTGATCGAAGCGTCCGCCATCCTCGAAGACGGCAGTATCGTGCCGACCATGTGCGTCGGCAGTTCCGACACGTTCGTGCAATGCGCGCGGCAGGTGATCGTGGAGCTGAACACGGCGGTCCCCGACCTCACAGGCCTGCACGATATCTATACGCCCGCGCTGCCTCCGGATACGCAGCCCATCCCTCTCGTGCGTCCGTCCGACCGTATCGGGCAGACGGCGATCCCCTGCGACCCTGAGAAGATCTGCGCGATCGTCCTTTCGGACACGCCTGACGTGGGCGGCCCCGGCACGGCGCCCGACGAAGTGACCACGCAGATCGCAAAGAACCTGGTCGCATTTCTGCAAAACGAGCAGAAGGCCGGCAGGCTGGCGGATCCTCTGCCCCCGCTGCAGTCCGGCGTCGGCGCTACAGGCAACGCGATCCTTTCCGTGCTCGCGGAATCCGGCATGCGCGGCATGGACCTGTATTCCGAAGTGCTGCAGTCCGCGGTCCTCGACATGATCGACAGCGGCACTGTGGCGTTCGCTTCGGGCTGCGCGCTGTCCTTTACACCTGCCTACCAGAAAAAGTTCTACGACGGTTTCGAAACATACCGTGAGAAGATCGTCCTGCGGCCGCAGGAGATCAGCAATTCCGCGGAGGTCATCCGCAGGCTCGGCGTCATCGCGATCAACACCGCGATCGAGGCGGACCTTTCGGGCAACGTCAATTCCACCCACATCGACGGCTGCCGCCTGATGAACGGCATCGGCGGGTCCGGCGACTACGCCCGCAACGCGGGGCTGACTGTCTTCGTGACCCCCGCGACCGCCAAGGACGGCGCGCTTTCGTGCATCGTGCCATACGTCTCCCACGTGGACCACACCGAGCACGACACCGACGTCATCATCACCGAGTACGGTGCGGCGGACCTGCGCGGCAGGACCGCTTACGAGCGCGCGGAGCTTCTGATTGAGACCTGCGCAGCGCCGGCCTTCCGGCCGCAGCTGCGCGAATATATGGAGCGCGTAAAAAAGGAATGCCGCTGGCATCACGGCATTCCTGTGCTGAAATAGCAATAACAGAAGGGCGGACTCTTCGGCGGGGAGTCCGTTTTTTATTCTTTGTAGATCCTCTTCACGCGGTTCGTGAGCAGGCAGGGCGGTTCGACGTTGATGGTCGGAATGAGGTTCGTTACCTGCTCGAGGGTCATGCCGCCGTTTCCGTACAGGATGACTTCGTCACCCCGGTGCACGTCCTTGCCCGTGACGTCGAACATGCACATGTCCATGCAGATGCGTCCGATCTGCGTGCACTTCTGTCCGTTGATGACGGCCCAGGCGCCTTTGTTGCTGAGCGCCCGCGGATAGGAGTCCGCGTAACCCGCGGCGACGATGGCGATCGTCATGTCGGCAGGCGCCTCGTAGGTGAGTCCGTAACTGACCAGCGCGCCTTTGGGGATGTCCTTGACCTGCGCGACGTGCGTCTTGAACGTCAGGACGGGCGTGATGCCTTCGATGTCCTCCTCCTCGTTCGTCGGGTTGAATCCGTACAGCGCCGCGCCTGCGCGCACCATGTCGAAGCGGCAGTCCGGATGGTACAGGATGCCGGCGCTGTTGCTCGTATGCCGCGTGATGTCGCGGTCGAAGCCGAGTTTCTCCATCTCATCCAGCACTGCGCAGAAATTGCTGCGCTGCCATTCGGTAAAGTCGTCCCGGTCCGGCACGTCCGCAACCGCGAAATGGGTGAAGATGCCCGTGATCTTCAGGTTGGGCAGTTTATCGATGCGGCAGACCGTTTCTGCCGCTTTTTTATGGTCTTTCTGCGCGAAAATGCCGGTGCGGGTCATGCCCGTATCGAGCTTGATGTGCACTTCGAGCGCTTCGCCCAGGCCTCTGCAGGCGTCGTTCAGTTCGTTCGCGTAATCCTCGTCCAGGATGCTCTGGATGAGCCTGTAGCGGACTAGGTCGCCTGCAAGCGCGGCGGGGGTCCAGCCCAGCACGAGGATGGGCTTCGTGATGCCTGCTTCTCTCAGTTCGACGGCTTCCGCCATAGCCGCGGTGGCAAAGGCGTCCGCACCTGCTTCCTGCAGCGCCAGGCCGACCGGCACGGCACCGTGTCCGTGCGCGTTCCCCTTGATGACGCACATCACAGCCCGTCCTCCGGCGCGCTCTTTGAGCGTGCGGAAATTGTTCTTCATTGCGGTAAGGTCGATCTCCGCCCAGGTGCGGGGCGCGAGGTTGATATCGGTCGTCATGGGGTGCCTCCTTTTCGTTCGTCTTTTTATAATTTTATCACTTTTGCAAAGAGCCGCGCAACGCGGTCCGCGGATAAGGTATAATGAAAATACGCAATGGGTAACGTTTTAAGGAGGACACCATGAAATACTACATCGTAGACGCTTTTACCGATCATCTGTTCGGCGGCAATCAGGCGGGCGTGTGCGTATTGGACGCGCCGATCGACGCCGCTCTGATGCAGGATATCGCTATCGAAAACAACTTTTCCGAGACGGCTTTCCTCGTGAACAAGGGACCCGGAGATTACGACCTGCGCTGGTTCACGCCGGGAGGCGAGATCAACTTCTGCGGCCATGCGACCATGGGCTCCGCCTTCGTCGTGAAGCACTTCCTGGAACCGGATCTCGAGCAGGTGCATTTCTCCGCCATGTGCGGCGACCTGTTCGTGCGCTATGAGGGCGATCTGCAGGTGATGAACGCGCCGCGCTGGACAGGCGAACCGAAAGCGGTAGGCGCGGACTGGGAAGAGAGGCTGGGCATCAAGATCCTGGACTGCTTCAAGACACGCGACACCGTCATCGTGACGGACGACGTGGAGAAGATCCGCGCCATGCATCCCGCAGGGGATCTGATCACCGAGATCGATCCCGAATGGTGCGTCGTGATCACGGCGGCGGCCGAAGGCAGCAAAGAGGACTGCGACTTCGTGTGCCGCGTGTTCTGCCTGCCCGATTCCATCTACGAGGATCCCGTGACAGGCTCCGCGCATTCCACGCTCATCCCGTACTGGGCGGAGAAGATGGGCAAGACCCACCTCGTGAGCCACCAGATCTCCCGCCGCGGCGGCGTGCTGGTCTGCGACGACCTAAAGGAAGACGACCGCGTCGAGATGGCCGGCAAATGCGTGTGTTATCTGCAGGGAGAACTGCAGCTCTGATCACCGCCTGCTGCGCAGCTGCAGCTCCTTGACCCGCTGCGAAAGATACAATAAGGACCCTTCATCCACCCGGTAGGCGATCTCGACTACCGGGTGTTCTTTTGCAAAATCCCTCAGCAGTTCCTCTTCTTTTTTCGTGCATACGCGCAGGATCCCGGCAGGTGCGACGACGATGTCCAGATTGCGCAGGAAGACCGCCATGTCCGTCTCGTCGCCGCTGAGCTTGCGGAATACGAAGACGGTCTGGCTCGCGTAGCGCGCCGCGGCGACCTTGGCCAGCACGGCGAATTTTTCGCTTCCGGCAAAGATCCCGAGACGTCCTTTGCCCAGGCGGGAGAGGGCGGCGATGCTCTCCGGGGTCAGTTCCATGGCTGCGGCGAACGTCTTTTCCTCCCCGATCAGGGGAAAGATCTGTTCGTAGTGCGTCGGCGTCGTGACCACGAGATCCGCGCTGCTGCTCAGGCCTTCCGGGGAGTGCATGGTCTCATAGAGATCCTTGCGGAACACTTCCGTGCCGGAAAGGCTGTACAGCGAACGTGCCAGCATGGCCTGCGTCTCCGGGCAGCATTCCACGGCGGCGACGGAGACGAGCACCTCGCGCTGCAGGCGCTCGCGCAGTTTCAGGTCCAGGAAGATGTCGATCTCCGTGGGGGAGAAGCGCAGGCCTTCCATCAGATCCAGCATTTGATCGATGGCTGCCATGGCGCGGTCCTTGCGGCTGGCGATCGTCTCTTCCTGCCAGGATACGAACGTGCCTTTGCCGCGGGTCTTGCTGATCATGCCGGTGGCTTCCAGGTCGTCGTAGGCCCGCTTGATCGTTCCCTTCGCGATATTCAGTTCGCTGGCCAGCTGGCGGACCGTGGGCAGCTGATAGCCGTATTCCAGCTGTCCTTTTTTGATCTCCCCGGTGATGGCGCCCGCCACCTGCCGGTAAATGGGGATGTCCAGATTCTCATCTATCTTAATGTTCATGCCTTTTCCTCCGGGCGGCACATTGTACCAGGTACAATGTGTTCAATGTTGCCCGTGACCCACAGGGATTTCGGCGGGTCCGCAAAAAAGTGCGGAAAAGCCGAAACTTTTTGCCGATTTCGGGGGTCACCCCCGTTGCAACTAATTATATATCAATTTAAACTTTTGTCATAGAACAATTTATCTTTTGCGACCAAAGGAATAAAGGTGGAAAGAA
>JAFZRG010000023.1 GCA_017619985.1 Bacillota bacterium
AGCTCGTACACTTCCTCGAGCGACGCCTTGATGGAGGAGTTCGGCTGCGAATACGCGCCCATCTCCAGGTTCTCCTCGACCGTCATCTGCGTAAAGATGCGGCGGCCTTCGGGCACCATCACGAGGCCCTTCTCCACGATCTTGTGCGGCGCGACCTTCGCGAGGCTCTCGCCGAAGAATTCGATGGAGCCGGTGCGTGACCGCAGCAGCCCGGAGATCGTGTTCAGTGTCGTGGATTTGCCGGCGCCGTTCGCGCCGATCAGGGTCACGATCTCGCCCTCGTTGACCTCGAACGAAATACCCTTGATCGCGTGGATGCTGCCGTAATAGACATTGATGTCATCGACCTTTAAGATCGTTTTCTTCTGTTCTGCCATGGCTACCCCTCCTTATGCTTGCCCAGGTAGGCTTCGATGACGACGGGGTTGCTCTGGATCTCGGCCGGGGTGCCGCGCGCGATCACCTGGCCGAAGTTCAGCACGGTGATGTTGTCGCAGATACCCATGACCAGACTCATGTCGTGCTCGATCAGAAGAATGGCGATGCCGAACCTGTCGCGGATGCGGCCGATGTTCTCCATCAGTTCCGCCGTCTCCGCCGGGTTCATGCCCGCAGCAGGTTCGTCCAGCAGCAGCAGCGACGGCTCTGTCGCGAGCGCGCGGACGATCTCCAGCCTTCTCTGGGCGCCGTAAGGTAGCGATCCCGCTCTTACGTCCGCCATACCCTGCATGTCGAAGATGGACAGGAGCTCCAGCGCCTTTTCGCGGGCCTCCTTCTCCTCTTTCCAGTAGCGCGGCAGGCGAAGCACGGCCTCGAGCAGGCTGTACTTCATGGACTGGTTCATCGCGGTCATGACGTTCTCGGCCACCGTCAGCTTGCTGAACAGGCGGATGTTCTGGAACGTTCTCGCGATGCCGGCTTTCGACAGCTGCACCGTCGTCTTCTTCGCGGTGGATTCGCCGTTGAGGAAGATCTCGCCGGACGTCGGTTCGTACACCTTCGTCAGCAGATTGAAGACCGTGGTCTTGCCGGCGCCGTTCGGCCCGATCAGGCCTGCGATCTCTCTTTCGTGGACTTCGATGTCGAAGTCGTTGACCGCCGCCAGGCCGCCGAAGACGATGCCCAGATTTTCGCACTTCAATACGACGTTACTCATCCGATGCACCTCCCTTCGCCAGCTGCTTGGCTGTTCTCTTCTCCGCGATGTTCTTCAGGATATCCTTGATCTTCGCGTTGTTGGAAATGAGCATCACGGCGATCAGGATGACCGCGTACATCAGCATGCGGTAGTCCGCAAAGCCTCTCAGGGCCTCGGGCAGGATCGTCAGGGCCGCGGCCGCGATGATCGAACCGAGCATGTTGCCCTGGCCGCCCAGCACGACGAACACGAGCACGAGGATGGACGTGTCGATGTTGAACTTGCTCGCGATCAGAGAGCTGTAGTTGTTGCCGAACAGCGCGCCCGCTGCTCCTGCCATGGCGGCAGAGATCGTGAACGCGGTGATCTTGTACTTGAACGCCGGAATGCCGATGGATTCCGCCGCGATGTAGTTGTCGCGGATCGCCATGATCGCGCGGCCGGTGCGGCTTCCCACCATGTGGAAGATCACCACGAGGGAGATCATGATGAGGATGAAGCCCGCCGTGAACGTCGCGATCTTCGGGATGGACCGGATGCCCATGGCGCCTTCGATGATGATCTTGCCCTCCGGGCTCATGTTCAGCTCGTTCGTGAACATCGAAAACTTCAGATGGCCCTGGTCGATGCCCATGTACACGTTGCCGACGAGCGATTTGATGATCTCGCCGAAGGCAAGGGTCACGATGGCCAGGTAGTCACCTCTTAAGCGCAGCACCGGGATGCCGATCAGGAAACCGATGATGGCTGCCGCCACAGCGCCGATCACGATGCCGATGAAGAGGCGCAGGCCCGCGGAGGGCATGGAGTCTCTTAAGCACATCGTGGCAGCGGTGCCGCAGAACGCCCCGACGGACATGAAGCCCGCGTGGCCCAGCGACAGTTCGCCCATGACGCCGACCGTCAGGTTCAGCGAAAGGGCCATGACGATGTAGGCGCAGATGGGCACGAGCATGCCTTTCGTAGCGGCTTTCATCCCGCCGCCTCTCATCATCGCTTCCAGGATGATATACGCTGCGATCACGAGCGCATATGTCAGATAATTTTTCCGCGCAGTGCGGTTCAAACCCTTGAGTTTATTCATGGCCCGCACCTACACTTTCTCCTGCGCCCGCTTGCCCAGCAGACCTGCCGGCTTTACGAGCAGCACGATGATCAGAACGCCGAACACGATCGCGTCGGAGATCTGCGTGGAAATATACGCTTTCGCGAGGTTCTCGATGACCCCCAGCATCAGGCCGCCCAGAAACGCTCCGGGGATGGAGCCGATACCGCCGAACACGGCGGCCGTAAAGGCCTTGATGCCCGGCATGGAGCCGGTGGTCGGGGTCAGGTTCGGATAGGCCGAGCACAGCAGCACGCCGGCGATGGCGGCCAGGCCCGAGCCGATGGCGAACGTCACGGAAATGGTCGTGTTCACGTCGATGCCCATCAGCTGCGCAGCGCCCTTGTCTTCGGACACGGCGCGCATGGCCTTGCCGAGCTTCGTCTTATTGATGAACGTGGTCAGCACGATCATGATGACGATGCACACGGCGATGGTGAACAGCGTGATATAACTGACGGTCAGTCCGCCCAGATCGAGGGACTTGTTCGGGATGATCGAATTGAAGACCTTCGGGTTCGAAGACCAGAACAGCAGCGCCAGGTTCTGCAGCAGATAGCTGACGCCGATGGCGGTGATCAGAACGGCGAGGGACGGAGCTGCGCGCAGCGGCTTATACGCCAGCTTCTCGATCACGATGCCGAGGCAGGTACACACCAGCATGGCAAGGATCACACTGATGAACGGATTGAGTCCGTAGCGCGTGAACGCAAAAAAGCACACGTAGGCACCCACCATGATGACGTCGCCGTGGGCGAAGTTCAGCATCTTGGCGATGCCGTACACCATGGTGTACCCGAGCGCGATGATCGCGTATACGCTTCCCAGACTGAGTCCGCTGACCAGATAGTTAAGGAAACTCATAGATAAACAAAACCTTTCTCTAAATCAGGACAAGAGCCGGGGGCGGTTGGAGACCCCCGGCTTTGTCTTATGTAAGCTCCTGCCCAAAAGGGCCGGAAATTACATACCTACGTATACGCCGTTCTGGATGACGACTGCGTTGGGCAGCTTGGAAACGGTGCCGTCCTTGCCCCAGGTCATGCTCGCGCCGGTCAGACCGTCGAAGGTCATGGACGTGAACTTGGCGACCATGGCGTCGCAGATGGCGGAATGATCCATGGATGCGGGATCGATGCCTGCTTCGGTCGCGGCCTTGTACATCGCGTAGATGCAGTCATAGCCGTCGGCTGCGAACTGGTTGGGCACTTCGCCGAACTTATCCTGATACTTCTTGACGAAGTTCTGGTTCAGAGCGGAGGAGTCGTCTGCGGAGTACGGAGTCAGAACGATGACGCCTTCTGCCAGGGAGGTGTCGAAGCCTTCCATGGTCAGGATGCCGTCCATGCCGTCTACGCCGAACCAGGTGGGTGCGTAGCCGACCGCGTTGGCCTGGTTGAGGATCAGGGAAGCGGGTTCATAGTACATGGGCAGGAAGACGAGGTCTGCGCCGGCTTCCTGGCACTTGGAGATCTGTACGCTGAAGTCCGTCTTGGTGGCTTCGGTGAAGGTCTCTTCGGTCACGATCTCGAGTCCGAGAGCGGCAGCCTGTTCTACGAACGTGTTTCTGATGCCGGTGGAGTAGGAATCGTCGTTCTTCCAGATGATGGCGATCTTGCTGCCCAGGTTCTTTTCAGAAATGTAGGTAGCGGAGCCGGTGCCCTGGTTCGGGTCGGTGAAGCACATCTGGAATACGTTGTCCTTGCCGTCGATGACGTTGGTGGAAGATGCGGACGGGGTCAGGAAGAAGTATCTGTCGGCATAGGCGTCGGCAGAGGTGACCTCGGCGGGAGCGGAGGTGACCGTACCCATCATCATGTCCATACCCCAGTCGACCAGCGCGTTGTACGCGTTCTCGGCCTTTTCGGGGTCGTGGGTGTCGTCCTGCATGTTGAATTCGAACTGAATGCCGCCCATGGCGTTGACTTCTTCGACTGCGATCTCAGCGCCGTTCTTGACGGCCTGTCCGTAAATGGCTGCGCCGCCTGTGAGCGGGCCGGTCGCGCCGATCTTGATGGTGACCGCGCCTTCGCTTTCGCCGCCGTCAGCGGGCTGTGCGGGCTCGGTTGATCCGCCGGAGCAGGCAGCGAGACTGAAGATCATCATCGCTGCGAGGAAGATCGCAAAAAACTTTTTCATGTTCATTTGATACACTCCTTAATAATAGTTTTCCTGCAATAGGGTTTAGACTTGAGTTATTTAAAAAGCGGTGCCGCCCGGTTGGGCAGCGCCGCGTTTTAACGCATTTGTTTTGCTGACCCAACCTATTCAGTTCAGCCGGGCGACGCCCAGCAGAATAACTCTGCGGACAATGCCGACGACGTGAACGACGGGAGCCAGCAGGCGCAGAACAACAGCAAAATCAACAGCAGTCTCTGCCGCGGGTCTTACTGTGATCTTAATTGCTGTTGCTGTCATGTGTCTGCACCTTTCTGAACTGGTCATTTATCTATGATGGTGCTATTTTAGCCCTGACCTATAGACCTGTCAAGGTTAAATTTTGTTGGATTTATCGTAATTTTTGTCTGTTTTTTGTTGGTTGACAACAAATTGCCCGTACTTTCCCTGCCCTCCCGGGCACTTTCGCGCGCGAAAGCGGGCCGAATTTGGTCCGGGCAACAAATTGCGGAAATTCTGCGGAATTTCAAGCCTCCCGGGCACTATTCCCCGGTCTCTTCCGACGGCTGCACGACATTCCCTTCGCTGTCGAACTGGATGTCGATGATCGTGCCTTCGCCCTTGGGCAGATAGTCCCTGTGGACGGTCGGTTTGTCGAGCAGGCGGATCGTCGTCGGGATGGAGAGATCGCCCTCTTCGCCCGAGCCGATGCGGTAGATCTCCTCGAGCATCGTCTTCACGCCCTCGTCGTCCGGCTTCCAGAACGAGAAGCCCTGGATCATGGCGTCCGTGCCGGGCAGCACGTAAGAATTGATGGAATCGCCGGAAAGCTTCATCGCCTTCGTGCCGACGCTGATCGCCGTGCTGTACGTGATGTCGGATTCCACGTTCTCGACGGCAACTTTCGCGACGTCCAGGATATTGCCTGCCTTCAGGCATTCTCTCAGCACTTTCTTGATGAATTCCTGGTGGACCTGGATGCGGCCGATGTCTCCGTTGCGGTAGCCTGTGCCATTGTTGCTCTTGCGGTAGCGCAGGTATTCCATGACGTTGGACGCATCGATGGTCTGCTTGCCCGCATAGATGCGGATGTGCAGCGGCGGCGTATCGGTCGGGTCATCGTAGATCATGTCGAACGGCACGTCGATCTCCACGCCCCCGATCACGTCCATCACCTTGCGGATGTCCTCATACTCGATGATCGCATAATAGTGCAGCGGCATGCCGTACAGCGTCTTCGAAACCGCTTCCGCCAGTGGGATGAGGCCTTCGCTGTGGTAGATCGCGTTGATCTTGTTGCCGGCGTAGTTCGCATCCCAGCCGGGACGGTAATAAAACGTGTCGCGCGGCACGGAGACCAGGTTGACGTACTGGTTCTCCATGTCGTAGCTGGCGACCATGATCATGTCGGTCATGTTCTGGTTGACCCCCAGAAGCAGCACGTTCACGCGGTCCTTGCTCTGAAAGACTTCGTAGAACGGGCTCGTCTCATCCACGACAAAAGGCGTCATGTCCTTCGACAGCTTCGTCTCGGACTGTTCGAAGATGGGGATATCCAGGATCCCGCCGTCTCCTTCGCCCCGCAGAAGCGTCAACCCGACCGTCGCGACCACGAACACGATGAGCGCCGCTATGATGGCTTTTTTGTTGATCTTGAACATACTTTATCCCCCGGTATAGTTTGGTACGATCTCTTTGATGAATGCCCGGACCTCCTCGTCCCCTTTATCGAGAAGTCCGTTCAGGCTCGTTTCCAGGCCAGCGGCGAGCAGCCGTTCGAAGCCTTCGCTGAATTCGATGGGATGACCCACGAAGATCTTGCCGTGCTGCGTCTGCCGTATGCCTTCCTCGGAGAGCAATAACTCTTCGTAGAGCTTTTCGCCGGGCCGCAGGCCCGTCACCTGTATATCGATATCCTTTCCGACCTCCAGGCCCGAAAGGCGTATCATCTTTTCCGCCAGATCCATGATCTTCACTGGTTCCCCCATGTCGAGGATGAAGATCTCTCCGCCGACGGCCATGGCGCCTGCCTGGATCACCAGCTGCACCGCCTCGGGAATGGTCATGAAATAGCGGGTAATGTCCTTATGCGTGACCGTCACAGGGCCGCCTGCCGCGATCTGCCGCCGGAAGATCGGAACGACCGAACCGTTGCTGCCCAGCACGTTGCCGAACCGCACCGCGCAGAACTCCGTGGAGCTGCCCCGTTCGGCCGCAGCGGACGCGCGGCTCTGCATCAGCATCTCGCAGATGCGCTTCGTCGCGCCCATGACGCTCGTGGGATTCACTGCCTTGTCCGTAGAGATCAGCACGAACTTTTCCGCCCGGTACTTCTCCGCCAGATCCATGCAGATGTCGGTGCCCAGCACGTTGTTCAGCAGCGCTTCCTTCGCCGCGTCCTCCATCAGAGGCACGTGCTTGTGCGCCGCCGCATGGAAGACGACGTGCGGTTTGTATTTGAGGAAAAGCTCCTCCATCAGCGCGCGGTCGCGCACCGAAGCGATCATGAGTTCGATATCGGTGTCGGGGAACTTTCTGCGCATCTCCTGCCCCAGTTCGAAGGCGGAGTTCTCGTAGATGTCCACGACCACGATGCGCCGCGGGCCGTAGTGCGCGATCTGGCGCACGAGCTCGGAGCCGATGGAACCGCCGCCGCCCGTCACCATCACGACGTGACCCGACAGATATCCGGTGATGGACTTCAGGTCCACTTCCACGGGATCACGGCCCAGAAGGTCCTCGATCTGCACGTCGCGCAGCGCCTTGACCGAGATCTTGTTGTCGAGCAGGTCCATAAGCGACGGCATGATCTTTACTCTGCACTTCGTTTCATGGCAGATCTCCAGGATCTCGGAAATGGTCTTCCTCGAAGCGGACGGGATCGCCACGATGATCTCGTCGATGTCGTATTTTTCGACCGCTGCCGGAATGTAGTCACGGTTGCCCACGACCTTTACCCCGTACGCCGTGCGGCCGATCTTCGCCTTGTCGTCGTCGATCAGCGCGACGATACGCCGGTCTCCGCCTTCCGCGTTGCGGATCTCCTTGACGACTGTATTACCCGCATTTCCCGCTCCGACGAGGAGCACGCGGGTGTACTCGCGGTCCATGCCGAGACCGATCAGCCCGCGGCGTTTGGAACCGGGGATCGTGAAATAGCCGGGGTACCGGTATTCGCGGATATATCTGTAGAGAAAACGGATGCCGCCGATCAGGACGACGTCCAAAAACGTGCAGATAATGTAGAAGCTTCTGGGCAGGGACTGCTGCGTCATGGCCATGTAGGCGAGAAAGCCCATATTGCCGACCGTACATCCCACGAAGACTTTCAGCAGCTCATCCGAGCCCGCATAACGCCATAGGCTGCGATAGATGCCGAACAGGGTCAGCGTGGCCTCCTTGATCAGAAACATCCAGATCCAGTTGCGCAGCAACACGCCGAGAAACTGGAGAAACTGCACGTTGTCGGCGTCCAGTTCAAAGCGGACGAGCAACGCCAAAATAGACATGACTGCCATGCAGACCAGGTCCAGGACGACCAGTAATACGATTCTCAGGCGGTGTCCGTTCATCCGCGCTTCACCAGATCCTTTAAGATATCCAGTTCCTCAAACTTTGCCGCCTTCAGCAGGATCAGATATACGATGCCGGCTGCTGCGACGGCGCCCGCCAGACAAACGACCAGCGGACTATTTATTTTATCACTTAACAGGCGGAAGCACAAATAAGAGATGGCCACGGCAGCCGCGGCAAAAGCGGCGGTCTTCGCCAGTTTCCGCCCGGACCGCAGCAGCACGATGTCGGGATATTTCCTCTTGAACGTATAGTACAGCAGCAGCGCGTTGATGATCTGCGCGATCGACGTCGCAAGCGCCAGGCCCGCGTGCTGCATGGAGCGTACGAGGATCAGGTTGAGCACGATGTTGCAGGCGACGGAGACGACGGAGCAGTATACCGCAGTCTTCGTGTCGTGCAGGGAATAGAACACCTTCGTAATGAGCTGGTTCACGGCCAGGAATGTCAGGCCGATGGCGTAGCAGAAGAACGCAGCGGAGGTCATGGCGGTGTCGTCCGCCGTGAACGCGCCGTGCTGATAGACCAGACGGATCACGGGCACCGCGTAGACCATGGCGCCCATGGACAGGGGCACGGCCAGCAGCGCCAGCACGTTGATGCCGCGCTCGGTCAGCACGCCGATCTCGGCGCGGTCACCCTGGGCGAACGCCTGATTGAGCCGCGGATAGATGATCGTGACCAGAATGGAGACCGTCAGCATGACGATGGCGTTGATGATCTCGTTGCCGTAGGTCAGGGCGGAGACGCTTCCGGTCTGCAGGCCCGACGCCAGCATGCGGTCCACGAACGTGTTGATCTGCGCTACGCTGCCGCCGATGAAGATGGGAAGAGCCAGCAGGATCGCCTCCTTGACGGCGTCACCCATGTGGAAGTCCAGCGTATAATGATAGCCCTTCCGTCCGGCGATGGCCCAGCATCCCAGGCCGCGCAGCGCGAAACCCACCACGATGCCGAAGATCAGCAGGTGGTAGTCCGTCTTCGAAGAAAGCACGACGAAGACGATCACGGCGATGCTCTGGACGTAGCCCAAAACGATCTGCGGGAAGAAAATGCCGCGGTACTGCAGATAGGCTTCGAAGATGTAGACGAACGCGGTGAACAGGACGGAGAAGAACGCAAAGCGCAGGTACCAGGCCGTCAGAGCAGCTTGTGTGCCTTCATAGCCGGGCGCAAAGATGCTCACCAGAGGCTTTGCCAGCAGCGCGCCGAGAACGATGGCGCCGCAGATCAGAAGGATCAGGGCATTCAAAAGCCTACTGGTGTACAGGTCGCCCTCCTTTCTTCCGGAAGTTTCCTCCTTCGAAGAGAGGATGGGCATGTACGAGATCGCCACCGCGGAGACGATGCCGCCCAGCAGGATGTTGGGGATGTTCTGCGCCATGTTGTAGGCGTCCGTGATCTCCCCTGCCCCATAGAAAGCCGCCAGCACCATCTCCCGGACGAAGCCGAGCAGCTTGGTGCCTGCGGTAAGTATGGCCATGAAGGCGGCGGTCTGCGCCGTTGTGAGGCTTCGATCCTTCATTTAGACCTCAGGCATGCTGGCCTCGTGCTTCGCTTCGGTCTTCGGGGCGGGCCGCTTCTTCTGCCGGTTGAGGGCGAGCCCGGTGCCGAGCATGGTATAGAACATGGGCATGGTGTTCACGCTGCCGTCGCTGAGCATCGCTGTGCCCAGGAACGCCAGGATACCACAGAAGATGCCGCCGTTGATGTGATCCGCAAAGGTCTCGAATCCCCTCTTGCGGAACGATTTGACCGCACCCACGAGGTAAATACCGATCAGGGCGAGCCACGCGAGCAGCGAAGGCAGGCCGGTATTGACCCAGTACTGCATGTAAATGTCGTGAGCCTTGTCGGTAACGTGATTCAACTGCCTGCCTTGGTGACAGTTATATAATGTTGCATAATCCTTCTGCGGAAACACGAAGGCGAAGTTATCCGGCCCGGCGCCTTTCAAGATGTAATGCTTCAGCATAGGGATCGTTGTTGCCCAGATACGGCCGCGCCACGTACCAAAGGAATACTTGCTGACGGGGATCAGGGAAGAATGCTCCACTTTTTCCAGCATCACTTCCTTGCCGACCTTGTTCTGATACCAGAACTCTTCTCCGTCGTAGCGGAATGCCCAGTCAGTATACTTTGTACGCAGAACTACATGGATCTGATTTGTACGCTCCGAACGCGCCAGGAACAGCGCGATATAATCGTGATAGCGTTCGTCCAGGATCTCGAAGATGTTATCCTCCCCTTCAACTTTTGCCATATAGATCTGTCTGCCTTCGCCATCCGTGATCACGTAAGCATGCTGTTCACTGTCACGGACGAAATCCAGAGCGTTTCCGTTGATGGAGAAGACCAGGTGACTGTCCTTGCATTCGATATAGTCGATGGGGGCGTAGACGCTTGCCGGCGCATTGTCGAATTCTGCCTGGGCCGGACCATCGTCCGCATAGACAAACTGCACGAGCTGTTCCCGGACGGAAAAGACCGTCGCCCTGATCTCCGGCCACCAGCAGTCGGACAGCATGTACATCACACCGCCGGAGACGACGGCCAGGCAGAGCAGCGGCAGGATCCACTTCACCAGTTTTCTGCGGAATACGATCACCGCGGACACGAACAGCACCGTCAGCCCGACGTAGCCGCTCGCGGAGCGGGACGCAAAGAAATTGAACAGGAACAATCCGTAACAGGCCAGCACCGGAGCAGCCAGGATCTTCTTTTTCTTATCCGGCTGCTTAAACAGGTAAATGAACAGCAGCGCTGTTACCGCTACGACCAGGATCAGATAGAGCGGCACATAATTCGGATTGTAGACCGTCTGATAAACAGATTTAGAAAAGTCATACGCCTTTTCCTTGAATTTATCCAGGAAATCGATCGCTTCCCATGTACTCAGGCCGCTCTCGGTCGTATCGTTGGGGGTGATCAGCTTCTGTCCGAGAGCCGTGGAAAGGAAGTCGTGGCCGCGCTGCTGGGTCACGCCGAGCGCGCCGAGCACAGTTGCAGCGAATAGGACGCATCCCATGACAGATGCCAG
>JAFZRG010000024.1 GCA_017619985.1 Bacillota bacterium
GTCGTCGTGCTGGCCATGCCGATGAGCGTCGTCGGGGCCATCTGTCCGCCGGTCATGCCGTAGGTGGAGTTGTTGACCAGGATAGCGACGAAGTTCTCGCCGCGGTTGGCCGCGTTCAGCGTCTCAGCGAGGCCGATGGCCGCGAGATCGCCGTCGCCCTGGTACGTGAAGACGAGTTTATCCGGCGCGCAGCGGCAGGCTCCCGTGGCAGCCGCAGCCGCCCTTCCGTGCGTCGCCGACGCGCAGTCCACGTCCAGGATGCGCTTGAACATGCCGCCGCATCCGACGGACGCGACCAGCAGGGTGTTGTCCTGCAGGTCCATCTCCTGGATGACCTCCGCGATGATCTTACCGGCCACCGCGTGCAGGCAGCCCGGGCAATAGAAGGATGCGGGTTTGATGAGCGTCCTGGGTCTGGTATAGATCAGTTCCATCTTACTTCGCCTCCTTTCCTTCGGCCATCGCTTTCAGCCGGTCGTACACCTCTTCCGTGATGATGAACTTGCCGCCGGAGTGGGTCAGGCTCTCGAGTTTTGCCCTGCCCTTCGTCGCCAGTTCGACATCCTCGATCATCTGAGCCGGGATGGACAGTTCCGCGACGAGGATGCCCTTCAGTTTTTCGTAGTTCAGCTTTTCGAAACTCGCCATGCAGAACGGGAACAGGGTGATGGGGCGGATCAGGCCGGCCCTGATGCCCTCGGCGCGCAGCTGTTTGACCGCGTCCTTCGCGACCCGGCCCACGATGCCGTAGGCGCAGACCACGACTTCCGCGTCCTCGATCTCGTATTCCTCGACCATCACTTCGTTTTTGCGCCAGCCTTCGTACAGCTCCTCGAGCAGGCGGTTGAAGCCTTCGGAATGCTCGGGCGTGTAGTGGAACGTCGAGATGATGAGCTTGTCCGGGTTGATGCACTGCGAAGCGTACGTCGTGAGTTTCTTCGGCGTCGCGTCGCGGAATTCAGGCAGTTCCACGGCTTCCATCATCGCGCCGATGCTGCCGTCCGGGCAGACCAGCATGGGCGCCTGGTATTCGTCGACCTTGATGAACGCTTTATACGTCAGGTCGACCGCTTCCTGCACCGTGGACGGTGCGTAGACGATCAGCCTGTGGCCGCCGTGGCCCATGGCGCGGGTCACCTGGAAATAGTCCATCTGCGCGGCCTGGATCGAACCGACGCCGGGACCGCCTCTCGAGACGTTCACGATGACCGCCGGCAGCTGGCCCGCCGCCAGTGCAGATACCCCTTCGCTCTTCAGGCTCATGCCGGGTGAGGAGGAGCTCGTCATACAGCGGACGCCGACAGCGGACGCGCCGAACAGCATCGAAACGGACGACACTTCGCTCTCGCCCTGCACGAATACGCCGCCCACCTCGGGCAGCCTTCTGGACATGTATTCGGGAAGTTCGTTCTGCGGCGTGATCGGATAGCCCGCGAAGAACCGGCAGCCGCCCCGAACGGCCGCTTCCGCGATGGCTTCCGTGCCTTTCATGAATTGCTTTGCCATAGCCGTTCTCCTTTCGCGCTAATCCCGGTACACCGAGATCGCCCCCTCCGGGCACATGATGGCGCACTGCATACAGGCGACGCATTCCTTGTCCGGATCGGGCTTTACGGTGAAGTAGCCCTTTTCGTTGGGCACGTCCCCGGGCCCCAGGATGCCGCGCGGGCATACGGGGAAGCAAAGCTCGCAGGCCTTGCAGTAGAAGGGATTCACTTCGATCTTACCCATAGATAGTCTCCTTTATGTTCCTGCCGGGTCGTAACCGAGCACCCGGTGTAAAAACGGATCGATGAGGATGGCGGGAAGTTCTTCTCCGGGGCGCTGACCCGGTTTGCAGGCCTCCGCCAGAAACCCCGGCACCATGCGGTACTCCGGCTGCATGCCCAGGGGCTGCAGCAGCTCCGCCAGGCGCGCCAGTCCGTCCCGGTACTCTTCCGCCGTCGTCGCGGGACCCAGATAGGGGTTGGCGACCACGTGCAGATCTTCCAGATGACAGGCCCATTCAATGGCCGCCAGCGTCTGCGCGATGTGCTCCGTCGTATCCGAAAAGCTGCGGTACGGGTTGATCACGTACAGGCACAGAGCCCCGCACTCCCTGACGCTCTCCGCGAACTGGCCGGTATGCAGGGCGCCCATATAGCTGCCGCCCACGTCCATGACCACGCGCAGCACAGGATCCGCCAGGGATTCGTTCACCCCGTAGGGCATCAGCGGCGAATCCGCGTATTCGGGCTGGTCTGTGAGGGTCACGCCGTAGGCGCGAAGCGCATCGCCAGCGTCCCTCGCCCGCAGCAGCGGCTTCGTCTGATCCATGTCCAGGAAGCGCAGCGGTTCTTTCATCTCCCGCACGATCTGTGCCGCCAGGTTCATGGCCAGTTCGGTCTTGCCGCTGCCCGCCTCGCCCAGTACGACGATCTTCTTTTGCCGCAAAAAAACACGCTCCACGTTCCGCAATCCTTTCGCTTACAGAATACTCCTTTTATACCCTTTAATCAAATCGGAAGGACCGCACGGACCCGCGCCGTGGTACAATAAAGAAAACAGTCAAAAACGCTTTTATCATAGAAAGGAGCACCCTATGAGACCTTTGATCGGAGTATTTGCCCACGCGCCGCGGGAAAACGTCACCTTCGCGGTCCAGACCTGCCCGGAGACCTACCTGATGGCGCTGCAGAACGCCGGCGCGGACCCCGTCATCCTGCCTGTCTACGACGACGAAGAGGCGCTTTCGCGCTACGTGCAGCTGTGCGACGGCTTCGTGCTTCCCGGCGGCATCGACGTCAACCCCCTCACCTACGGCGAGGATCCGCATCCCCGGCTGCAGGGCAACCGGCTGGACTTCGACGAGTGCGAGCTGCGGCTGATCCCGCTCATCCTGGCATCGAAAAAGCCCCTGCTGGGCATCTGCAGAGGCTGCCAGATCCTGAACGTGGCGTTCGGCGGCACGCTGTACCAGGACATCGTTTCGCAGCACGAAGGCGCGCTGGGTCATTCCCAGACGGAGATCCGGCTCGGAGCGCCATGCCACAGGATCCGGATCGAAGAAGGTTCGGTCCTGGCGGAGCTGTACGGCTCCGAACTGCTCGTCAACAGCTTCCATCACCAGGCGGTGAAGGACCTCGGCAAGGGCCTGAAGGTGACCGCCAGAGCTTACGACGGCATCATCGAAGCCTATGAGGCGCCGGAGTATCCCTTCGTCCTCGGCGTGCAGTGGCATCCCGAGCAGGAGACGAACGCGGACAGAAAGGCCGTACTGCCTATCTTCAAGAGATTCGTGGACGCCTGCAGATAGACCGCCTCTTGCGGTCACGCCCCGCGCGGGATATAATAAAAGCAACTTCATTCTCAGAGAAAGCACAACAGGTGAGCGATGCGCAGATAGGACATTTGATTTGGATCATGTGAACGTACCACTCGAGAGGCCTTCCGGGCCTTGGTTTCGCATGCCGGATCAGATGACCCCCGAAAGCCCTCCTGTTGACCGAGATCAATAGCGGTGTTTGTTTGGGTCTGTTCCGGCTGCGGAGCAGACCTTTTTACTGCGAGGTGACACCGATATGCTTCAAGTACAGCATCTGACCATACATCATATCCGGGACCTGCGGACGATCCTGGACGACTTTTCCTGCACGCTGAACGCCGGCGACAAAGCCGTGATCATCGGGGAGGAAGGCAACGGCAAATCGACGCTTCTGAAGTGGATCTTCCGCCCGGAGCTGATCGAGGATTACGCGGAAGCGGAAGGCATCTGCGTCAAAGGCAGCGAGCGCCTGGCCTATCTGCCGCAGCAGCTGCCGGAGGAGGACGCGGCCCGTACCGTCTATGAATTCTTCGCGGAGGAACCGCTGTTTTCGGATGCCGCGCCGCACAGGCTGGCGAAACTGGCCGCTTCTTTGGGCCTGCCGTCCGACGTCTTTTACAGCGACCAGCTCATGGGTACGCTTTCGGGCGGTGAAAAGGTCAAGACGCAGCTGGCCCGGCTTCTGCTCGCGGAACCGACCGCCCTCTTGCTCGACGAACCTTCCAACGATATCGACATCCGCACGCTGGAGTTTCTGGAGCGGGTCATCCGGGACTTTTCCGGCATCGTCCTCTTCATCTCGCACGACGAGACTCTGATCGAGCGGACCGCCAATATGGTGATCCATCTCGAGCAGGTCCACCGCAAGCAGCAGTGCCGCCACACCGTCGCGCGCATGGGCTACCGGGACTATGCGGAAAAGCGCCTGAACGCCTTCGAAAAGCAGGCGCAGCAGGCACAGAGCGATCTGCGCAAGAAGCGGATCCGCGACGAAAAATACCGGAGGATCCTGCAGAGCGTGGACCGCGCGCAGAGGACGATCAACCACGCAGGCAGAGACAATCCGGACCCGATGCAGGCTGCAAGAAATCTCAAGGACAAGATGCACACCGTCAAATCCTTAAAGAAGCGCTTCGAGCGCGAAGACGCGCAGATGACGGAAAAACCCGTACAGGAAGCCGCCATCGACTTTACGCTGGGCGAAAACGCGACGCCCATCCCGGCAGGCAAGACCGTGCTGGACTTCGAGCTGCCCGAACTCCTTGCGGCGGACGGCAGCAGGCTGCTCGCCAAAAACATCCGCCTGCTGGTGCGCGGACCCGAAAAGGTCTGCATCACCGGCGACAACGGCTGCGGCAAGACGACGCTGCTGAAGGCGATCTGGGAACAATTGAAAAGCCGCACGGATATCCGCGCGGCATATATGCCTCAGAATTATGAAGATCTTCTGGATCCGGACCAGCTGCCGGTCGACGCGATCTGCACCCGCGGTGACGCTGAAGAGCGCACGATGGTGCGCACGTATCTCGGCGCGCTCCGCTTTACGACGGCGGAGATGGAGCACCCGGTCAGGGCGCTTTCCGGGGGTCAGCAGGCGAAGATCTTCCTGCTGCGGCTCAATCTGTCGGGAGCGAACGTGCTGCTCCTCGATGAACCCACCAGAAACTTCTCGCCTCTGTCGGGTCCGGTCATCCGGCGCATGCTGTCGGCCTTTCCGGGCGCGATCCTCAGCGTATCGCACGACCGCAAATACATCGAAGAAGTCTGCGGCACCGTGCTGGAGCTGACGGAGGGCGGGTTGGTGCAGCGCTTTAATCCAGCGCTGCCTTCAGGAAGGTGACGATCTGCGCGCGTGTGCAGATGTTGTCCGGACCAAAAGTGTTCGCGGACAGACCTGCTGTTACGCCTTCCTTCACGGCCCAGGCGACTGCCTGCGCGTATTCCGCGTCCGCCGGAACGTCGGTGAACTGGCTGCTGACTGCCGTCTCGGGGCTGCCTGCCAGCTTCCACAGATACGTGACCACCGCAGCTCTCGTGCAGGGAGTATCTCCGCCGAACACGCTGCCGTCTACCAGGCCGTTTTCGGACGCCCAAAGCGCCGGTCTGTAGAAGTAATTCGCCTCGCTCACGTCGGAGAATGGATTGTCTTCCTTTGGCTGGTTCTGCCCCGCCGCGACCCACAGGAACGTCAGGATCTGGGCCGTCGTGCAGGTCTGGTTCGGTGAGAACGTCGTCGGCGTGGTGCCCGCAGTGATGGAGCGCTCTACGGCCCATTCTACGGGTCCCGCAAACCAGTCACCCTCGCGGACGTCGATGAAATTGCCGATCTTTTTTCTCAGACTGCTGAACGGCTGGCCGGGCATGGCGACACCGTCTGCGACTCTGACGACCTCGTAGTGGTCAAATTCGCGATTGTATTCATCAATATCATTATATACTGCTTTTCTCTCATAGAGGGTGCCGTCCTTTTTTAAAAACAGACTGTTGCTGACGCAGACGACGTTGTCCATGAGATACTCTTTGCCCGACATGCCGTACAGTTTGCCGTCCGTCGTTACGATATAGGTCTGATCGTAGCTGATTTTGCGGTTGTCATCATTAAGCGTCGGTATATCCGTATAATCCGTCATTGCGAATTTGACGTTATCCATCACCTTTTTCCGCTTTGCAAGCGGTATCAGACTTGGTTCTACCCCCATTGCTCCGCCCCATTGCCAGAACTGGCCGTTGGTGAGGACAGCGCCTACGACATGGTAGCCGATCGTAAAACTCGACACGTTGTCCAGGATCTTCATCGGAGCATATGCATACGAAGCAGCCTTCCCCGTGACCCAGGGATCGCAGCCCCAGTACCAGAGCGTATTGTCCGTCTTGATCGCCATGCCGTTGTTATAGCCCATGGCAAACGCTTTGACGCCGTCCATGATCTTATAAGGCTTGGTCGGAGTCCTGTTGTCCGCTACCGATTGACCTTCTTCGAGACCGCCCACGACATAATAAGAATCCGGCAGGTTTACATCATAAGGAACATACCCCAGATCGCCGACGTAATCATAGCCCCAGGTCCACAGAGTGCCGTCGTCCTTCAGGATACCGAACTGATGATTGCTCCCAACGCTGACGGCCGCGACGTGGTCCCCCACTTTATATGGCTCAGGTCCATAGCCCAGCGTCCATTTTTCATTCCCGGGCTTGCTGTTCCATGCCTCTCTCACGCCGTGATTGTAATCGTAGCCCCAGGTCCAGGCCGTCCCGTCCGTCTTCAGGACGATCGTAGAACCCGCGTTGACCTTGAATGCTGCCACACCACTCATCACCAGGGTCGGACTGTCGAGGCTACCAACGGAAAGCGGCTGACCCAGACATCCGTTATTGTTTTCGCCCCACATCCAAAGGTTGCCCTCGGTGTCGATATATCCGTACGATGTTCCGTATCCGGTCGAACTCATGCAGATCGTCTGCGTCTGACCAGCCTGCATAGAATCGCACAACGCGAACGCCGGTACCGTTTCGCAGAAGATCAGTGCCAGCAGAAGAAACACACACAAAACCTTTTTCATAATGACACTCCCTCCGTCCTTATGTTATATCAGATCCCCAGTAGATTCTCCAGCGCATAGGCGACGCCGTCGTCCTCGTTCGTGAGGGTGATGTAGTCCGCCCGCTCCAGCAGCTCGGGAACGGAATTACCCATGGCGACGCCGATGCCTGCCCGGACGACCATCTGCTCGTCGTTGGACGAATCGCCAAAGGCCATTACGCTTTCGATGCCGGTCCCCAGATAGTCCGCCAGTTCCTCCAGCGCGTCCGCCTTGGAAACGTGCAGCCCGCCGATCTCGATGTTGTTCGGCGTGGAGCTGCAGGCGGTGATCCCGGGAACTTTCTTCAGTTCCGCGAGCCATCTCAGCCGTTTTTCGTCGTTCGCCGTGATCAGGTTGATGTTCTCCATCCTGTCCTTGTTGGCCTCGAGCAGGGCGAGGATATCGTCCACCGGTTTTCTCGTGGTCAGCACGTATTCCTGGCTCTTTTCGCTCGTACGTCCGAAGTACGCGAGACGGGCCAGGTCTTTTTCCTGCGCATATACCGCGTCGTCGAAGAAGATCTCGAGCATCACGTCTTCGTCGTGCAGATAGGGATCGACCGCATCCACGGCCTCCGGCGTGATCAGATTCTCGAACAGGATCTTGCCCGTGTGCATGTCCGTGATGCGCGCGCCGTTGCTCGTGACGGCGTACTGCACGCCTTCCACGGCCAGGACGTCCTTTGGCAGCGCAGCCAGCACGCGGCCGGTCGCGATCACGACGTGGTAGCCCTTCTCCATGGCGCGCATGATGGCGGCCTTGTTGGCCTCGGACAGCTTGCCGTGAGCATCGAGCAGCGTGTCGTCCATATCGAACGCCAGGATCCTGATCTTGTTCAGCTTCTTCAGGGAAAGAGGCATCTTGTAATAGAACTTCATGGTTTTTCCTTTTTCGTATAATCGCCTATGGTGATAAGGAATGCGGATATCAGCACCAGGATACCGCCCAGCAGCGTGCGCGGCGTGAGCGGTTCACCCAGCAGCAGGATGCTGCAGACGAGGCTGGTGATGGGTTCCAGAATGCCCAGGATGGCCGTGACGGTCGGGCCGATGCGCTTGACCGCTTCCGGGGTCATGACGTTGCCGATGCACACGACCATCAGACCTGTCAGAAACAGCCAGATCCATCCCGGGCGGTGGCATTCGCCGAACGAGGAGCCAAGCGCTTTACCGAACACGAACAGGAACGTTGACCCGAACAGCGTATTGTAGAACGAGATCTTGAACCCGTTTAGTTCGCGTACGCCGCTCTTGTCCGCGATGATGAGATA
>JAFZRG010000206.1 GCA_017619985.1 Bacillota bacterium
GAAGCCTGATTACCTCGCAAAACTGAATCCCCAGCAATACGAAGCGGCCACCACGCTGGAGGGGCCGCTTCTCATCCTGGCCGGGGCCGGTTCCGGCAAGACCGGCACGATGACCCACCGCATCGCCTACATGATCAAGGACGCGGGGATCAGCCCGTACAGCATCCTCGCGGTCACGTTCACGAACAAGGCCGCGACAGAGATGCGCGAGCGCGTGGAAACCCTCGTGGGCGCCTGCCCGGGCATGTGGATCCAGACGTTCCACTCGGCGTGTCTCCGCATCCTGCGCATGGAGGCGGACAAGATCGGCTATGACCGCAACTTCGTCGTGTATGACCCCGTCGACCAGAAGGCTCTGATGAAGAGCATCGTCAAGGAACTGGACTACGACGAGAAGCAGTATGCTCCGGCATACGTGCTGGCCGAGATCTCCGACGCGAAGGAGAAGTCGATCAGCGCGGCGGAATATCTGCGCAAATACGGCGAAGTGCCCCGGTACCAGCCGCTGTGCGAGCTGTACGACCGCTACGAAAAGGCGCTGAAAAAGAACAACGCCATGGACTTCGACGACCTCATCCTGAACGCGGTGCGGCTGCTGCGCAGCGACGAGGAAACGCTGCTGCGCTACCAGCACAAGTTCCGCTACGTCATGGTCGACGAGTACCAGGACACGAACATGCTGCAGTACGAGCTCATCTGGATGCTCGCGAAGAAGCACCGCAACATCTGCGTCGTCGGCGACGACGACCAGTGCATCTACCAGTGGCGCGGCGCGGACATCCGCAACATCCTGGAATTCGAAAAGGATTTCCCCGGTGCGAAGGTCATCAAGCTCGAGCAGAACTACCGCTCCACGTCCAACATCATCGACGCGGCGCACAGCGTCATCTCCCGCAACAAGGGCCGCAAGGCCAAGAAGCTGTGGACGGAAGCCGCGGCAGGGGACAAGATCGAATACTACCGCGCGCCGGACGACCGCGAGGAGGCCCGCTGGACCGCGGAGAAGATCCGCAGCCTCATGCGCAAGGACCCGTCCCTACAATACTCCGACTTCGCGATCCTGTACCGTACGAACGTGCAGTCGCGGCGCTTCGAGGACAGCCTGTCCGGCAAAGGCATGCCGTACCAGGTGCTGTCCGGCCTGCGCTACTACGACCGCAAGGAGATCAAGGACATGATGGCCTACATGCGTCTGGTCCTGAACCCCATGGACGACGTGGCGCTGCTGCGCATCCTGAACGAACCGCGGCGCGGCATCGGCGCGAAGACCGAGGAAAAGCTGCGCGCCATGGCGGCAGCGACCGGAAAGTCCCTGCTGCAGACGCTGAACGATCCGGATGTGCAGGACAGCCTGTCCGCCAAGAGCGAGACAGCTGTCAAGGCCCTGACGGAGATGCTTTCCTCGCTTTCCGTCGAGCAGGAGCGCATGACGGTCGAGGACGTCTACGACACGCTGCTGGCGCGCTCGGGCTATCTGCAGGCGCTGCAGGACATGAACACCGTCGAGGCCGACGCCCGCATCGAGAACCTGCTGGAATTCAAATCCGTCATCGCGGAAAAGCAGAAGGAGATGGACGACCTGCAGGAGCCGCTCACCCTGGAGAAATTCATGGAAGGCCTGGCGCTGCTGTCCGACGTGGACAACCACAAAGCGGACGCTGACGCGGTCACGCTCATGACCCTGCACTCCGCGAAAGGCCTGGAATTCCCGGTCGTGTTCATGCCCGGCATGGAACTCGGCATCTTCCCGAGCTACCGCACGCTGGACCGCGGCGAGGGGATCGAGGAGGAAAGGCGCCTGTGCTACGTCGGCATGACCCGCGCCAAGAAGCGCCTGTTCCTGAGCAGCGCCGAGATGCGCATGCTCTACGGCAAGACCGACTTTACCGCCGAATCTCCGTTCCTGAAGGAGATCGATAAGAAATATCTGACAGGCGACGCGCTGTACGAAAAGCGCGGTCAGGGCGTGGCGTTCGACCGCTACGAGTCGAACGCGCCATACTCCGCCGGGCCCTACGTGTCGCCGATCGCGCAGGCGAACCTGCTGCGCACCGGTGCGCTCAGCAAGAAGAAGGATACGCTGGAAGGCGTCGCGGTGGCGGCCGGCGATACGGTCGAACACCCTAAGTTCGGCAAGGGCACCGTCATCGAGAGCAAAGGCAACGTGCTGACCGTCTATTTCGACTCTGCCGGCGTCAAAAAACTGGCCAAAGACCTGGCCCCGCTCAAGAAACTGTAGGTGGATCATGGACCCCAGAGAGAGAATGGAGGAGCTGTATAAGCTCCTCGCGTATCACAACGAACGCTACTACAACCAGGACGAGCCGGAGATCTCCGACTACGAATACGACCAGCTGAGCCTGGAACTGCGGCGCCTCGAGGCCGAGCATCCCGATTGGATGCACAAGGACAGCCTGACGCAGCGCGTGGGCGGCACAGCCCGCCGCGATCTGCGCAAGGTGCAGCACGACGTGCCTGTCATCTCGCTGCAGGACGTGTTCTCCAAGGAAGAGGTCTACGCGTTCGTGGAGAGAGTCCGCAAAGAATTACCGGACGTCTGCTTCGTCGTCGAGAAGAAGATCGACGGCCTGACCCTCGTACTGCGCTACCGCAACGGCAAGCTCGAAGACGCGATCACCCGCGGCGATGGCGCGATCGGCGAGAGCGTGTACGAGAACGCGCTGGCTATCCGCTCCATCCCGAAGGAAGTGCCCGAAAAACTGCCGTATCTCGAGGTGCGCGGCGAAGTCTACATGTCCACGGAGAGTTTCGAGGCCATGAACGCCAGAGAAGCAGAACGCGGCGGCAAGACGTACCAGAACCGCAGGAACAGCGCGGCCGGAACGCTGCGCCAGCTCGATCCCGCGGTGGTCGCGGAGCGCCAGCTGGACATCTTCGTGTTCAACCTGGAGATC
>JAFZRG010000207.1 GCA_017619985.1 Bacillota bacterium
GTGCCTGATCCCCATAGAACTGCCGAAGATCCCGGATTGGCTGGCCGCTCCCTTGTGGGGCTGCGCGGCGTTCCAGTACCGCTATCATTGCTTTCACCTGATCGAAACGCACATGGTGATGAAATACGACTTCGCATCCGTCATGGACTCGGTGAAGGGCATCAAGCAGGCGAAGGAAGCGATCTTCACGCACTGGGCGTTCTACCCGCGCGTGCTGGAATGGTGGAACGGGCTGTGCAGCCAGGACTATCAGTACCGCAACGCGGCTTATTTCAACCTGCTGACCGGCGCAGCGACCGTTCTGCTCGTCTACCTGATCGCGCGGCGCATCTGGAAGCGCCAGCGGCCCGCGATGATCGCGGCGGCGATCGCATGTTTTTGGCCGTCGCGTTCGTACTACGCGGCGGTGACCAGCAACGAGCACCTGGCGATGCTGGGGATCGCCCTGACGAGCTATCTGGGCATCCTCGCCTGGCAGCTGCGCGAAAAGCGCTGGGCGTGCGCGATATTAGCCCTGCTGGCAGGGCTGTCCGCCGGCGCGACGGATCTGTTCAAACAGTTCTCGCCGGTCTTCCTGATCGCAGGTTTTGGCGCCGGACTGGTCTTCCTGCTGATCGACTATAAAAAGCAGAATGGCGAAACCAGATCCGAGACAGCAAAACGGAATAAAAAACTCGGCAGACAGATCCTCAGCCTCATCCTGGCCGTGGCAGTCATGTTCGCCCTTTCGGCCGCAGTCAAGGAAAGAGCCTACCGCTGGCTGGAAGGCTACCTCGAAATGCCCGTCGCGAGAAACGCCACGGCGCACTTCCTGTGGATCGGCCTGAATTCCAAGGGAGGCGGCGTGTGGACCGAAGAAGAGGGCATGAAGGTCTACGAGCTGGCCGAGCAATACGATAACGACTATGACAAGGTCATGGACGACCTGATGCAGCTGCTCAAGGACGACCTCCGCGCGCACCCCGGCTCCCTGAAAGAGACGCTGCGCAATAAGATGGAGACGGACTGGAAAGCCGATATCGGGATCACGCAGTGGGTCAAGACCCTGTACGACGAAGTTGCGATCTGGGAAGAGGAGACCGGCGAGGAATTCCACGACTGGTCCGTGAGCCGCGAAGAGCTGGACGAACTGGACTTCGATCCGGGTCACGTCATTACGAAGAACTCCGCCGCGTACTACATGTGCGTCATGGGGCTGGTGGCCCTGGGCGGCGTGCTCGCGCTCTTCCTGCGAGATCCCGCAGAGATGTACCTGCGGCTCGTGTTCTACGGCTATGCGCTATTGTTCCTGCTGAGCGAAGCGCAGGGAAGATACCAGATCGTGCTGTTCCCGGTGTTCGCGCTGCTGGCAGCGGGAGCCGCTGAAGCGGCAGGCACCGCACCCTGGATGTTACGGAAGAAACCTTCAGAGAAAGGAGAAGAGATACATGGAACTTAAATTCGGTACCGCGGGCATCCGCGGCATTATGGGCCCCGAGCCCGGACAGATGAACACAGACACGGTGAGACTCGCCACGATGGGCGTCGCGGGCTGGCTGAAGAAGACCAAGCCCGGAAAAGACCTGCTTGCCGTCATTTCCCGCGACTCGCGCAACAATTCGCTCGAATTCGCGCTGGAGACGGCGAAGACGCTTGAAGAATGCGGCATCCGCGCGCTGATGTTCGAAGAGATCATGCCGGTGCCGGTGCTGAGCTTCGCCGTGCGCTATCTGCAGGCGGACGCGGGCGTCATGATCACAGCCAGCCACAACGCGAAGGAATACAACGGCTACAAACTGTACGGCGCGACCGGCGGCCAGGTGCTGCCTGAGGACGCGGACGTGGTACAGGAGGAGATCGGCAAGATTCCCGACGAAGAGGTCTTCGGACGGCCCGAAGCGCCGTTTGCTCCGACTTACGTGCCGGAGGAAGTATACCTCGCCTATCTGGATGCCATGAGAAGGGCCTCAAACGCCCCGCAGAGCGCCGAAAGCGCGCCTCTTAGGGTCATTTACACTCCGCTCAACGGAAGCGGCTGTAAGCCCGTTTTAGAGACCCTCACGGCCGACGGCTACGACCTCTTTACCGTGCCCGAACAGATGGAGCCCGACGGCAACTTCACGACCACCGGCCAGCCCAACCCCGAGTTCCCGGCTGTCTACCGCCTGGCGCTCGAATATGCGGAAGAGATCCAACCCGACATCATCGTCGCGACCGACCCAGACTGCGACAGAGTGGGCTCCATGGTAAAGACCGAAGACGGCTACCGGCTCCTCTCCGGCAACGACCAGGGCGTACTCGTGCTCAGCTATCTGTGCGACACGCGCGACCTGTCCGGCAAGACCTTCATCTCTTCGTTCGTATCCACGCCCCTGGCGGACCGCATCGCAGAATCGAAAGGCATGGACGTCGAAAAGACCCCGGTCGGCTTCAAGTTCATCGCGGCCGGCATGGACCGCACGCAGGACATGTTCGGCTTCGCCTTTGAAGAGAGCAACGGCATGATCATCGGCCAGTACGCCCGCGACAAGGACGGCGTCGTCGGCGCGAGACTTCTGTGCCAGGCCGCGGCCTATTACAAGCAGCAGGGCAGCAGCGCGGCGGAGAAACTCGACGAACTCAACGCACAGTACGGGCCGGTCTATTCCAAGACCATCGACGTGGTCGTCGACCCGGATCTGCCCAAGCCCGAGACTTCCGTTACCGAATACGACGACGGCAGCAAGGTCGTCGTCCGTCCGTCCGGCACCGAGCCGAAGGTCAAGCACTACTTCTTCGCGCCTTCCCCGGAGCGCATCGAA
>JAFZRG010000208.1 GCA_017619985.1 Bacillota bacterium
GCCTTCATCCGGAAATACGCGAAACATTTTTAAGGAAAAAGCAAAATGGCGCTCCTCGCACCGCGAAGGAAAAGCGGCACACAATAGTTCTCCAAATTACGGGAATTCAACTTGGTTTTGGAGAACTTTTTACTTATTGACCTCATAACCGAAAGAAGAGGATCTGCGAAACAGTCCTTACGATCCCTGCTACTTTACAGAAACTCAGCATTATCGTCAACTTATTGATGCACGCAGGAAGACTGCGCCTGCACAAACGGAAAAAGTTCTCCAAAAGCAGGACTACTTTGCCTTTTTTGGAGAACTCTACAATTCCGTATACCGCAGCAGCATGGTCGCCGCCTGCACGAAAAAACCCTCTCCGGGACTTTTGCCGTGGAGAGGGTTCTTTACAGGTTTGAACCGCCTAGTCTTCGTCGATCTGTCTTACGACGTCGATGACGGTGTTGTCGCGGTACATGACCACGGCCACGATCTTGTCCTTGAACTTGATCGGGTCGGGCTTGCCCACGATGCGCTCTGCGCGCTCAGCCAGGGACTCGATGGAGACCACGGGGATGCCGGCAGCGATCAGCTTTTCGGCAACTTCGGGTCTGTTCGGGTTCACCGCTACGCCCTGGTCCGTGATGACCACGTCCACGACGCTGCCCGGCGTGACCACGGTGTTGACCTTGGGCACGACGCAGGGAATGCGGCCTCTGGTGAGCGGGCAGACGATGACGGACAGCGCCGCACCTTCTGCGGTGTCGGGATGGCCGCCGATGGCGCCGCGGATGACGCCGTCAGAACCGGTCAGCACGTTGACGTTGAAGTCCGTGTCGACTTCCAGAGCGGACAGGATGACGAAGTCCAGCTGGTTGACAGCGGACTCTCTTCTGTAGCTTGCGTACGTCGGAGCGTCGATCTGCTGGTGGAAGTGGTTCTTCTTCAGGGACTTGGCCGCGTCGAGGTCGAAGGACTGGACGTCCAGGATCTTCTCGATCAGGCCTTCTTCGTGCATCGCGGTGATCTGGCCGGTGATGCCGCCCAGGGCGAACCGGCACTTGATGCCTTCGTCGATCATCATCTGGCGCAGGTATCTGGCCGTGGCCAGGGACGCGCCGCCGGAACCCATCTGCATGGAGAATCCGTCGTAGACGTAGCCGGCAGCCTTGACGACTTCCGCCGCAGTCTTGGCGATGATGAGCTCCTTCGGGTTCTTCGTGTAGCGGGTCGCGCCGCTCATGATGCCCTTCGGGTCGCCGATGTCTTCCATGACCACGACGTAATCCACGTCGGATTCGGGGATGGCGCACGGCGTGTTCGGGAACTTCACGAGGTTGTTCGTGATGATGATGGTCGTGTCCGCCATGTGGGCGTCCGGACGGGCATAGCCCAGGGAGCCGCACATGATGGAGTCGTCATCGTCTCTGCTGTAGCCGTTGGCGTTGCCGAACGGGTCGCAGGACGGAGCGCCCAGGAAAGCCACGTTGATGTGCAGCTCGCCGGAGGCGACCGCCTCGCCTCTGCCGCCGTGGGAGCGGAAGACGACGGGAAAGTCCATCAGGCCGCGGGAGATGCGTTCGGCGAGTTCGCCGCGCATGCCGGAGGTCTCGATGTGAGTGATGACGCCGGCCTCGATGTATTCGATCAGAGGCGCGTGCACGGCAGCCAGGGAGCTGGATGCCAGGGTCAGATTCTTAAAGCCCATCTCCGCCAGTTTGGCGACGACCTGGTTGATGATGTGGTCGCCGTTGCGGAAGTGGTGATGGAAGCTGATGGTGTCGCCGTCCTTTAAGCCGGACAGGCGGATCGCCGTTTCCAGACTGTCCACGACCTTGTTCTTTTCACCGAACTTCTCTTCAAACGTCGCGGTGTTCCGGGGCTTTGCAGCCTTGAATTCACCGTTGCAGGCGATCTCTCCGATGTGGGGGATCTGTGCAAAATCAAAAGTCTTTTCTGCCATTTTAAATCTCCTCCACTTCTCTTACGCCGGCCAGTTCGTTGAGCTCCAGCAGTCTCTGCGCGCGGATCACGACGGGCTTGTCGATCATCTTGCCGTTGAGGGCAACGACGCCGCTTCCCTTCGCCATCGCTTCTTCGTAGGCGCCCATGACAGCCTGGGCCTTCTTGAGGTCCTTTTCGCTGGGCATGAACACCTTGTGCAGCGGCTCGATCTGGCGCGGGTTGATGACGGACTTGCCGTCGAAGCCCAGCTTCTTGATGAGCGTCGCTTCCGCGATGAAGCCCTCTTCGTTGTTCACGTCGGAATAGACGGTGTCCAGCGCGTCGATACCGGCGCTTCTGGCAGCGTTGAGGATCATGCAGCGGGCGAACAGCAGTTCGATGCCGTCGCTTCTGGTGGTCTTCAGGTCGGTGACATAGTCTTCCGCACCCAGCGCGATACCGATCAGACGGTCGGACGCGTGGGCGATCTCTCTGGCGTTCAGCACGCCGTTGGCGCTCTCGATGGCAGCCATCATCAGGGTGGTGCCCACGGGAATGCCGGCTTCGCTTTCAATGCGGGCGATCTCCTTTTCGCAGTCGATGACGTCCTGCGCGGAGTCGGTCTTCGGCAGTCTGACGACATGGACGCCTGCTCTTACGATGGCTTCCAGGTCTTTGACGCCGAGGCCGGAGTTCAGGTCGTTGATGCGGACGACCAGTTCCTTCTTACCGTACTTCAGGTCGTGCAGCGCCTGGTAGACGAGGAATCTCGCCGCGTCCTTCTCCATGATGGAGACGGAGTCCTCCAGGTCGAACATGACGGAGTCGGAGCCGTAGATGTGGCAGTCGCGGATCATGCCGGGGTTGTTGCCGGGCACGAACATCATGGATCTTCTGAGGCGTTTCTTTTCTCTCATCTTACTTCGCCTCCCATACATACGCGTCGCTGTCTGCGGCGCGGAACGCTGCGCAGTTCACTCTGGCCTTGATGGTGCAGTCGAGAGCGCCCTTGTCGTTCGCGGTCACGAGCGCGTTCTCCACGCCCAGGCCCTTCAGGGTCTCGCGGATGACGTCCTCGATCTGACGGCCGAACTGCTGCATGACGGAGCTGGTGAGTTCCAGCTGGATGCCGCCTGCTTCCGCAGGCTCGATGGTGACCATGATATCCGAGGATTCCATGGTGCCTGCCATCGCTTTGTGGATCAATTTCATGAAGATATCCTCCGATTATGCAAGTCTCTTTTCCAGATTCTTTCTGATCTCTGCGATGAACTTGTCGGTGGTGACCGCCTTGGCGTCGATGCCTTCGGCCAGACCGACCAGGTCCTTCGTCATGATGCCGCTGTACAGGGTGTCGAAGCAGGCGCCTTCGAGCTGATCCGCGAAGTTCTGCAGATCGGCCAGGCCGTCCATTTCGCCACGCTTACGCAGCGCGCCGCTCCAGGCGAAGATCGTCGCCATGGGGTTGGTGGAAGTCATCTCGCCGGTCTCCTTGTACTTGTAGTAGTGGCGGGTGACGGTGCCGTGGGCTGCTTCGTACTCGAACTTGCCGTCCGGGCTGCAGAGCACGGAAGTCATCATGGCCAGGGAGCCGAACGCGGTGGAGACCATGTCGCTCATGACGTCGCCGTCGTAGTTCTTGCAGGCCCAGATGTAGCCGCCTTCGGAGCGGATGACTCTGGCGATGGCGTCGTCGATCAGGGTGTAGAAGTACTCCAGACCCAGCTTCTCGAAGTCTGCCTTGTAGTTCTCTTCATAGACC
>JAFZRG010000209.1 GCA_017619985.1 Bacillota bacterium
CAGTAGCCATTCTTGCGTAAAACAGAGAATACCGGACTGCTGTATGCACAACAGTTCGGTATTCTTTATTTGCCAACCTTGCCAGACAGATGCCTAAATCGTTTTTGATCTAAAACTTTCTTACGAGCACCCGTCTATACCCGGAGGGCGTTTTTTATAACTCTTATTCCGGCGACCAGGTAGGCTGCACTTCCTCGATCTCCAGGAATCCGTCGACCTTGGCCGCGATCTGGTACTTATCCTCGTAGACGATCTCCCCCGGCGTGTTCGTATACACCAGGAAATACGGATGATGATAGCGGTCCAGCAGCCAGAGCGCCGGGCGTATCATCTTCATCATCTCTTCGGAATTCTCCGTCTTGAACCAGCAGACCACGGGTTCCTGGTTCTTGCACGGAGGCGGCCACGGGAGATTCTCCGCGAACCAGCTGTCGATCTCCATATAAAGATCCGCGTCCTCACCCGTCATGACTTCCTTCTGGATCATCTGCATGCACATGCTGAAGATCCCTTTGGCGTACATCGTGTTCCGCGCCAGTTCCTTGCCCTGGATGCGGACGTATTTGAACGTCAGACTGCTCATAATGCCTCCTCGATCCTGCGGATCTGTTCGTCGGTAAGTCCGCCTCTGCGCAGATAGTTCTCCGCTCCTGTCTTCAGATCAAGCGTCCCGAGATCCGTTCCCTTCGGCACTTCGCACAGGCAATAGAGGAAGTCGTAAACGTTCCCCAGGATCGCCTCGTACTTGTCGGGATCCTTCTCCTTCGTGACCTTGTAATAGTTGTCGTACGTGATCATGTAGTCGTCTATGATCTCCTGCGGCGACGCGTCCGCCAGCGCCAGGAGCAGCGTGCAGACGAAGCCCGTCCTGTCCTTGCCTTCCACGCAGTGGATCAGGCAGGGTCCCTCGTGTTCCGCCATCGAAACGAACGCCTGCGAGATGGTCTTCGCGAAATCGTCGGAGCGGTAATTCGCGTTCATCGCGAGCAGCAGAACGTTGCCCTCTTTGTACAGCGAATCGTAGTAGAACGATTCGAAATCTTCCGCCTCCGTGTAGCCCTGATACTTCGTCTCGTTGTCCGAGAGATTGAGGACGAAGCGGATGCCTGCCTCCTCGGCAAAGCGGTTGGCGTACGCCGCGCGCTGATGCTGGTTGTCGCAGGGAGACGCGGAACGGTAGAACCCGTTGTCCTTCAGCGTGCCTCCCTCCACTTCTCGGAAATTGGCGAAGGTCTCATCGGAATCGAAATCGTTCCTGTCGTCCGAATAGCTGAGGGCGAAGAGTTCCTCCGCGTCCCTGTATTTGCCTGCCTCGTTCAGGGTCACGGTGACCCGGGAAGATTCCGTCATGTCGAATTCCTCCCACGTTCCGGCGCCGTAATTGCAGGCGATGACCACGTGGGGATAGCCGGGATACCCGCAGGCCAGCAGTTCGCCCACTGGGACGTAATAACCCGAAAAGTACGGGATGTCCTCCAGTTTCGTGCCGTTGTCGAACACCACGTCCACGCTGTCGCCGAACACGAAACCCAGTTTGTTGAATTCGTCTATCGTCGGCTCGATGTAGACGTTGCCGAATTCCTCGTCCTTCACGACGCCGGTCTCTCCGGTCGTGATGTCTTTGCCGCCCTTGGCGCAGCCTGCGAACAGCGCCGCAGTCAGGATCAGCGTGCAGAACAGAACAGCAGTTATTCTTCTCATCTTGTCTCCTTTACAGGTGATATACCGCGTTCAGGGTGTATTCCCTGTCGCTTCCGTCGTCTGTGTACAGTTCTTTCGTATACGGGATATTCCCGTGATCCAGGCAAAGCTCCAGGAAGCAGAGGAAGATCCCCAGATCGATGCGGTTGTAGTACGAGACCGCTGCTGCCGGCATGATGCCTCGTTTTCCGGGCTTCTTGTACCGGAAGACCGACAGCGTATCGCCTTCGCGCTTCACAAGCCACGGCTGCGAGTTGCAGGCGCTGGGCGCGAAGCGGACGATGTCCGTGACCCCCTCGATCGTCTCTCCTTCCCAGATCTCCGCGACCGGCTTCCTCTTGCTTTTGAACATGTCCTTGCGGAACTTGGCGGAATCGTCTATCCTGCGGATCGCGATCATGATGACGAAATCCAGTCCGTCATAGAAAGGCTCGTCCGGCTTTCCGATGCCGAACCACAGCGTGCCGATATCGCGGGACACGAGGAACAGGTCGAGCTGCTCGCCCAGGAACCCGATGTTCATCAGGTAGTTGTCCTTCTTTTCGCTGTACAGCATGACGCAGTATTCCGCGTCGCGCTTGAAATTCACCTTCTGCGCCGGGACGATGCGGATAGCCGTACGGATATCCGGATCCAGCGCGTCGAAAGTCGCCCATGCGCTTTCGATCTCCTGCAGCTCTGCCGCGGGGATCGTTTCGCGTCCCGTGTTCCGGAAAAGATGGAACGACTTTCTTTTATAGATCATGTCGTAGAGATCATGCATCATCATATCCACCGTTCGCCTTACAGCGACACGTTCCAACCTTCCCTGAGCACTTTATGCCCGTTCACGTATTTCCTGCGGAAGCACTCCGCCGTCTCTCTGTCCGCTTCGATCTCCCGCGGATACTCGCTTTCGATCGACTCATATTCCATTTCGGTGATCTCCGCGTAGGTAATGAAATCGTCGTTGCGGTTCGGATAGCCGTGCCAGGCATAATACTGCCTGACGCCGTCGACTGTCCTGTATCCGCAGCCGAACCTGACCTGGTTCGAGATCACGCGGAAATATTCATCTTTGAACCCGAAGAACTCCTTCAGGCCCTTCTTTTCCAGCAGCATCTCCGCAGTAAACCCGTAATGCGCGGCAGCTGCCAGAGTCACAACGTTCTCCAGGAACTCCTTGTAGGGAAGCTCGAACCACTCTTCCGGGATCGGCCGGCGTATCGTGCCGCCGTCGTTGTGACCGCCGCCCCACCACCAGGCCTCGTCCAGTTCCGCCTGGTACGTACCGTCGTCCATCTTGTTGAACGCATACCAGGAAGCCCATTCACGCATGCCTTCCGGCGTCTTATCGCCTTCCCAATGCGGTGCGTCATGCGGGAGCGGAGAGTAATCGGGATCGCCCTTCTCGGCCGAACGGCGGTAAACGGAATACCGTTCGTTCGTCTCCTGCGGTTCGCGTTCCAGACGCAGCGGACCGTCCTGATAGATGATCTGCCTCGTCCCGGGCACGCGGTTCGACTCCCGGATCACATTCTTAAAGAGTCCGGCAGCCTTCTTCCCTTCCTGTTCCCTGTCCAGGTTCAGCGCCTTCAATTCTTCTTCGATATCCCAGGGGCTTCCCCATGCCGTATAGAAGGAAGCTGTATGATCACTGTAGACATTGTAATAACCGATCGTTCTGTCATTGTACTTTACTTCGTAATAATCCAAGCGATACGACATTGCGGGCCTCTTTTCTCTACTCACATTCCAGTTTTTTGCAGGTGACCCCGTCGAAGGTCAGGGAGTTCCCGTCGAAGGTGACCTTGAGCATGCCGCCCTTTTCATATGCCTCACGGGCAAGGATTTCCATCATTGTTTTCTTATCCATTTTGATCTCCTGCGGCTGCAGACGGAACCAGATAACAGATCATGTTGACCGCATACGGAACCTCCTCGTCGATGTAGCCGGAATCTGTAAATCCGTGTTTTTCGTACAGGCGGATCGCTTCGGCATCTTCTTTCTTCACGCACACTTCCACATGATCAAAGTGACCCTCTTTCCGCAGTTCATCCAGGATCAGCGAAAG
>JAFZRG010000210.1 GCA_017619985.1 Bacillota bacterium
CTTCGCTTCGGGGGTATCTTCTTTTTCGAGCAGATCGCAAAGGGTATCTGCCGCCGTGCGTGACCCGTCGAAATCGTCGAATGCCGCGAGCCAGGCATCGCAGGCTTCCTTCAGCTCGGGAGAAGCGGATGCGCTCAACGTTTCCACCTGCGCCTTGACGGCGTCTCTCTGCTGCTTGACGGACAGGAACATGCCGAGGCAGAGCTCCGCGTTGTTCTCGAACAGGGAATTCGTCCACGCGGGGCCGAAACCGCGGCGGTTGACGGTATAGGGGATGCCGGGCATGGATGCGCCCCACGCCTGCGAGCAGCCCGTGCCGTTCGCCCAGTAGACGCGCTCGCCGAAGAGCTGGGTCATCAGTTTCGCGTAAGGCGTCTCACCGCAGCCGGCGCAGGCGGCGGAGAATTCCACGAGAGGCTGCTTGAACTGGCTGCCCTTCACCGTCCAGCGATCGAAGATCTCGCCCTTGTCGGAGAGCGACAGGACGTAGTCCCATTTCTCTTTCTTGTCTTCCGTCAGCTCGGCGGGGACCATCTCCAGCGCGTGAGCCGGACAGCTCTCCGCGCAGCTTCCGCAGCTCGTGCAGTCGAAGTCCGAGACGGCGATGGCGTAGTGCAGGCCTTTCGCCGCACCCTTTGCCGGGGCGGTCGCAACGCCTGCCGGCGCGGCTGCTTTCTCTTCGTCATTGAGCAGGAACGGACGGATGACCGCGTGCGGGCACACGAGCGAGCAGCGGTTGCACTGGACGCACTTCTCGGCATCCCAGCGGGGCACCATCACGGCGATGCCGCGCTTTTCGTACGCGGTCAGGCCCAGGTCGATGTTGCCGTGTTCATAGCCCGCAAACGAGCTGACCGGCAGATCGTCGCCCTTCTGAGCGTTGATGGGGTTGAGGATACGGCGCACGACGTCCGGCAGATCTTTCTGCGGTTCGGACTTTCCGGTCGCTTCGTTCAGCACCTGCACCGCCGCGTTCGGCGTATCGGGCAGATCCGCCCATTCCGCCGGGATCGGCACCTGCACTACTTCCTTCGCGCCTGCTTCGATCGCGGCGACATTCCGCGCGATGACCTCATCACCCTTGGCGAAATAGGTCTTGCGTGCCGCGTCCTTCATCCGGTCGAGAGCTTCCTCCGCCGGGATGAGACCGGTGATCGCAAAGAACGCCGCCTGGAGCACGGTATTGGTGTGGCTTCCCAGGCCGAGGCGCATGGCGATCTCCGTGGCGTCGATGGTGTAGAAGCGGATGTTCTTGCGCGCCAGATAGCGCTTGACGTCGTTCGGCAGGTTCTCTTCCAGTTCCTTGCCCTTCCACTGGCAGTTGAGCAGGAAGATGCCGTTGGATTTGAGCTCGCTCACCATGTCGTACTGGCGGATATAGCTCTGGTTGTGGCAGGCGACGAACTCCGCGCGCTTGACGAAATAGCTGCCCATGATGGGTTCCTTCGAGAAGCGCAGATGGGACTTCGTGATGCCGAACGATTTCTTGGCATCATATTCGAAATACGCCTGCGCGTACATCCCCGCCGCGTCGGCCAGGATGTGCACCGTGTTCTTGTTGGCGCCGACCGTACCGTCGCCGCCGAGGCCCCAGAATTTGCAGCGGAAGTTCTTGCCGCCGGAAACGCCGGAGACATGCGGCGCGTCCAGGGACAGGTGGGTCACGTCGTCGTTGATGCCGATCGTGAAGCTGTCCACAGGGTTTTCCGAAGCCAGGTTGTCGAACACCGCGAGGAGCTGATCCGGGTCGGTGTCCTTGGAGGAGAGGCCATAGCGGCCGCCGATGATCCGGAAGCTCCGCCCCGTCTTGACCGCGGCCGTGCAGACGTCCGCAAACAGCGGTTCGCCCGCCGAACCCATGTCCTTGCAGCGGTCGAGCACCGCGATGCGCTTGACGCTCTGCGGGATCGCTGCCATGAGCTTTTCCGCGGAGAACGGCCTATACAGATGCACCTGCACGAAACCGACCTTCCGCCCGTGGGCATTGAGATAGTTCGTTGCGAGACGCGCGACACCGCTGACGGAGCCCATGGCGATGACGATGTCTGTCGCCTCCGGGTCACCGTAATAGTTGAACAGCTGATAGTTCTTGCCGGTGAGGGCGTTGATCTTTTCAAAATATTTTTCCACGATGCCGGGGACCGCGTCGTAGAAGAGATTGTTGGCTTCGCGGATCTGGAAATAGACGTCCGGGTTCTGCACGGTATTGCGCAGCACGGGATGTTCCGGGTTGAGCGCGTCAGCCTTGAACGCCTCCAGCGCCTCGCGGTCGACCATATCGACCAGCGCCTGTTCGTCGATCATCTCCACTGTGGCCAGCTCATGGCTCGTGCGGAAGCCGTCGAAGAAGTGCATGAACGGTACGCGGGATTCCAGCGCGGCCAGATGCGGCACGGCAGCCAGATCCAGGACTTCCTGAACGTCCCCCGTGGAAAGCATGGCGAAACCGCAGGCGCGGCAGTCCATGACGTCGCTGTGGTCGCCGAAGATGCTCATCGCGTGCGTGCCGACGGTGCGTGCGGCCACGTGCATGACCGCGGGCAGCCGTTCGCCCGCGATGCGGTGCAGCACCGGGATCATCAGCATCAGGCCCTGGCTGGACGTGAACGTCGTGGCGAGAGCGCCTGCCTGGAGCGCTCCGTGCACCGCGCCGATCGCACCGGCTTCGCTCTGCATCTCCTGGAGCCGCACGGTCTGTCCGAACAGGTTTTTCCGGCCTGCGGCGGACATGACGTCGGTATGTTCTGCCATGGGGGAAGACGGAGTGATCGGATAGATCGCGGCGATCTCCGTGAAATTGTAGGCGATGCGGGCGGCAGCTTCGTTGCCGTCCATCGTCACGAGCGTTTTTCTCTTCTCTTCAGACATGTTTTCTTCCTTTTCTGTCGGTTCTACTTCGAAAGCCCGAGTTCCCGGGCCGCTTCTTCGCGCATCTTGTATTTCAGGATCTTCCCTGCGGCGTTCATGGGGAAGGAGTCTACAAAACGAATATACCGCGGCACCTTGTGTCTGGCAAGCCTTTCGACGCAGTATTCGCGGAGTTCCGGTTCGGATACGCTCTCGCCCTCCTTGAGGATGATGCAGGCCATGGCTTCTTCGCCGTACTTCTCGTCGGGCACGCCGATGACCTGGACGTCCCGCACGGCCGGGTGGGTGTACAGGAACTCCTCGATCTCGCGCGGATACAGGTTCTCGCCGCCGCGGATGATCATATCCTTCAGGCGGCCGGTGATCCGGTAATTCCCGTTCTCATCCCGGCAGGCGAGGTCTCCGGAGTGGAGCCAGCCGTCCTTGTCGATGGTCTCTCTTGTGGCCTCGGGCATCTTGTAGTAGCCCTTCATCTGGTTGTAGCCCTTGGCGCAGAATTCGCCGTTGACCCCGGGAGGCACTTCCTTGCCCGTCTCCGGGTCGATGACCTTGCACAGCACGTGCGGGAAGCTGTAGCCCACCGTCTCCGTGCGCACGTCGAGCGGGTCCGTCCACGCGGACATGGTGTTGCCGGGGGCGGTCTCCGTCTGGCCGTACACGCTGATGATGCCGGTCATGTTCATCTCGTCGGGCTGGGCAGCACGCCGCATGAGCTCGGGCGGGCAGCCGGAGCCGGCCATGATGCCGGTGCGCATATAGGAAAAGTCCGTCTTGCGGTAATCGGGGTGGTTGAACATGGCGATGAACATCGTCGGCACCCCGTTGAAGCAGGTGATCTTCTCCTGGTTGATACAGGCCAGGGACGATTTGGCGGAGAAATACGGCAGCGGACACATGGTCGCGCCGTGGGTCATGGAGCTCGTCATGCTCAGCACCATGCCGAAGCAGTGGAACATGGGCACCTGGATCATCATGCGGTCCGCCGTGCTCAGACCCATGCGGTCGCCGATGCACTTGCCGTTGTTCACGACGTTGTAATGGGTCAGCATGACCCCCTTCGGGAAGCCCGTCGTGCCGGACGTATACTGCATGTTGCACACGTCGTCCGGACGGACAAGGGACGCGAGACGCGCGGTCTCCTCGGGCGGGACCATGTCCGCGCGGGCCATGGCTTCTTCGAAGGTCAGGCAGCCGTTCTGCCGGAAGCCGCAGGTGATGACGTTGCGCAGGAACGGCAGGCGCTTGCAGTGCAGCGGCGCGCCGGACTTGCTTTTGGCGATCTCCGGGCACAGCTCGTTGATGATGGCGGAATAGTCGCTGTCGAGCGCGTGGTCGATCATGACGAGCGTGTGCGTATCCGACTGGCGGAGCAGGTACTCCGCCTCGTGGATCTTGTACGCGGTGTTCATGGTGACCAGCACAGCGCCGATCCGGCAGCAGGCCCAGAACGTGATGTACCAGGCAGGGATATTCGTGCACCAGACCGTGACCTTGTAGCCCGGTTTGACGCCGAGCGAAACGAGCGCGCGGGCGAAGCGGTCCACGTCCTCGCGGAATTCTTCGTAGGTCCTGGTGTAGTTGAGCGTGGTGTATTTGAAGCAGTACTGGTCCGGGAACTCCTCGGCCATGCGGTCGAGCACCTGGGGGAAGGTGAGGTCGATAAGCTCGTCCTTCTTCCAGACGTAGCGGCCCGTGCCGTCGTGATTGTAGAACAGGCCCTTCTCGCGCTTCATGGAGCGTTCGAAGCGGTGCATGTAGTTGACGAAGTGCGGGAAGATGATCTCGCGGTCCGTGAGCTCTTCGAGCCAGAGGGGCTTCCACTCGAGGGAGACGAAGCCGCTGTAGTCCACGCTTTCCAGCGCGTCCATGACCTCGCCCACAGGGAAATTGCCTTCTCCGATGAGTTCGTAATCTTCCGGGCTGCTGCTGTCGCGCAGATGCACGTGCTTGACGTACGCGCCGAGGTTCGTGATGGTCTGCGCGGGGGTTTCGCCGCAGTCGCGGTAGGGATGATGCACGTCCCAGAGCACCGCCAGCTGGTCGCAGGCGAAATCGTCGAGCAGAGCTCGGAGCCTCTCGGTGGAGGAGAACAGGCCGCAGGTCTTGATGAGCAGCGTGATGCCCAGTTCTTCCGCCAGCGGGATGAGGCCCGTGAGGGTCTCGACCGCTTTCTGAGGGTCATCCCCGGAGGCCCAGACAGCGCAGTACGGCGCGCGCATGTCGCTCGCGAGGCGCATTTCGGCGCGCAGCTCGTCGAGCGCCTCTTCGCTGCAGCAGGAGAGGTCCTTGGCGCTGTCGAAGCAGGGGATGCACAGATCCCGCTCCCGCAGAGCGCGGTACGTCGAAGCGACGGCGTACGTATGGAACGGACCGCCGCGGTCGGTGAGTTCGGGAGCGGCTGAGACGTGGTAGAATTCCACGCCGCCGAAGCCCATCTCCACCGCCGTATCGAGGAGTTCCTGCCAGGTCAGATCGCGCCAGCCGCGCGTGGAAAAGGAAAGCTTCATACGTTGCCCTCCTCATAGATGATCTTGTTGACCGCGCTCACGTAGGCGCGGATGGAGGAACCGATGATATCCGTGGAGATACCGCGGCCGGAGAACAGTCTGCCGTTCGCGCCGCGGAGACGGACGATGGTCTCGCCCATGGCCTCGCGCCCTTCCGTAACGGCATGGACCTGAAGGTCGTCCAGCTCGAAGTGGCGTCCCACGATCTGCTCGATGGCCAGGAAGGAGGCGTCGACAGGACCGTCGCCCACGGCGAGGCCGTCCAGCACCTGCCCGTCCTTTTCCATGCGGATATGGCTCGTGGCGGTGATGACGTTGCCGGAGTTGATGACGTAGCTCTGCACTTTATATGTCTGCGGCACCTGCATCGCCGCGGAGGCGACGATGGTATCGAGTTCCTTGATGCCGACGGATTCTTTCTTCGCGGCGATCCGGGTGAATGCATTGTAGACGTTGACCGCGTCTTCCTCGCTCAGGTCGTAGCCGATCCCGGCCACGGCCTTCATCACGGCGGCCATGTCGTCGTGGATGGTCAGCACGGCGTCGGATTCGTCGTGTACGGAGGAATCATACGCGGATCTTCCCCGTTTGGCCTCGCCCATGCGGCGGATCTGAGTGACCGTGCGGCGGAGCTCCGTGTCCCGGACGGGACAGGTCACGCCGTATTCGCTGCCTCTGGTCTTCAGGATGTACACGAGGGTCTCCAGAGAAGCGGTGAAATCTCCGCAGGCGGCGGTCTTCACTTCGTCCGCCCCGGCCAGCACGGCCGAAACGGCACAGGCATCCGCCAGGAACAGCTCGTTGGAGATCTTGACGCCGAGGCGCACGTGTTCCGGCAGCGCTTCGCGCGCGGACCGGACAGAATCGTGAAACTCATCCGGCAGCAGATTGCCTGCGGTATCGCAGATGGTCACGACGGACGCGCCGGCCTCCACCGCGGCGTCGATGATCTTGCGGAGAAATTCCGGCTCGCTGCGTCCGGCGTCCTCCGCCACGAATTCGACCTCGCCGCAGACGGCCTTCGCCGCTGCGACCTGCTCCTTCACTTTTTCCAGAACGGCCGAGGGCTTCAGCCGGCAGATGTATTCCATCTGCACGGTACTGACGGGCGCGACGACCTGCAGGCGGGCTTTTCTCGCTTCTTTGAGCGCGCTCCAGGTGACCTCGACAGAATCCTCTTCCGTCAGGGAGAGAGGCGCAGCGATCACGCTGTCGCGAACGGCGCTGGCCAGCGATTTGATGAGAAGGCTGTCCGTGCGGCGGTTGACGATGGGGGCGGTCTCGATCACGGGGACCCCCACGCGGTCGAGCAGCTTCGCCAGTTCGATCTTTTCCCGGAAACTGAAGGCGATGCCTCCGGCTTCCGCGGGCTGTTTCATGGTAATGTCGCTGAGAAAGATATTCCTCATTCTTATATACTCCTTTGGTTTTTGGCGCGGGGCGATAAAAAATCCCCGAAGCCGTGAGTAACAGCTTCAGGGACGAAATCACAAAATTCCGCGGTACCACCCTGATTCCTCTGAAAAAGAGACACCTCTCGGACTCCATCAAGTCCATGGCCTGTAACGGGGCCTACCGGATCCAACTACTTGCGGCGCTTTCGCGGGACCTGCTCTGGAGTCAGATGCCTGTGACCTTCGGTACCGGCTCGCACCACCCGCCGGCTCTCTGAAACGCTCGTGTCACGGCAATTCTCCGTCTTCGCATTTGCCTTTCTTGAAGAAAGTTGTTTCATTAAACCATAAAACCGGCGTATTTGTCAAGTGTTTTCAACAAATTATATCCCTTCCGGTTCACTGATCCGCGCCGTACTGGTATAATCGTCTGGGACGGCCGGACAGCCGCCCGCAGAATACAAAACAAAGGAGCAAACGAATGAAGAAAAGCGTTTTAAGACAATACGCGAAACTGATCGCCCGCATGGGCACCAACGTGCAGAAAGGCCAGGAGGTCTTTATCTTCTCCGGCATCGAACAACCCGAATTCACGGCCATGGTCGCGGAGGAATGTTACCGCCTGAAAGCGAAGAAGGTCGTGGTCGACTGGGAGTATCAGCCGCTGGAGAAGCTGGCCTACCGCTATCAGACGGTCAAGACCCTGGGCACCGTGCCCGACTACGTGGAGACCCGCTGGAAGCACTACACGGAGAACCTGCCGTTCTGCCGCATCTATCTGATGAGCGACGACCCGGACGGGCTCAAGGGCGTGAACGTGTCCAAGATGGGCAAAGCCATGCAGATGTCCCGGAAGGTCATCAAGCCGTACCGCGACAAGATAGAGGGCAGTCACCAGTGGACCATCGCAGCTATCCCAGGCAAAAAGTGGGCGAAGAAACTGTTCCCCGAACTGCGCACGAACCAGGCCGTCGAAAAGCTCTGGGAGGAGATCCTGAAGGCTGCCCGCGCCATGGATGACCCCGTCAAGGCCTGGGAGGATCACAACCGCGACCTGCGGGAGCGCTGCGCCTATCTGAACGGCCTCGGCATCGAAAAACTCGTCTACAAGGCAGGAAACGGCACCGACTTTTCCGTCGGCATCATGCCGGAAGGGCGCTTCGCCGGCGGCAGCGAGACGAGCCGCCAGGGCATTGAATTCAATCCGAACATGCCCACGGAGGAATGCTTCATCTCTCCGGACAAAGACAGCGCCGAAGGCATCGTCTATGCCAGCAAGCCTTTAAGCTACAACGGCCAGCTGATCGAAGGCTTCTGGATCCGCTTCCATGAAGGCAAGGCAGTCGAATGGCACGCGGAAAAGAACGAAGCGCTGCTGAGCGAGATCATCACGATGGACGAAGGCGCTTCGCACCTGGGCGAAGCCGCGCTCGTACCTTACGACTCCCCGATCTGCCGGAGCGGCATCCTGTTCTACAACACGCTGTTCGATGAGAACGCGGCCTGCCACCTGGCGCTGGGCTTCGGCTTCCCCGATTGCATCGAAGGGGGTCACGACATGAGCCTGGACGAAGTGCACGCTCTGGGGGTCAACGACTCCATGGTGCACGAAGACTTCATGATCGGCACCGCGGACCTGTCCATCGATGCCGTGTGCCGGGATGGCCGCACCGTCGCCATCTTCCGGGACGGCAACTGGGCGTTCTAGCGGCCAGAGGAATAAACAGACAAAAGAGAAGGGATACCCCCCTTCTCTTTTTATCAACAAATTGCACTGCATAATCCATCTTTTAGATTGATATTGCACTGCATTTATGTATAATTATTATAACGACAAAGGAGGCGAATCGACTATGGCTGATACGACAAATTTCAGTGTGCGTATGGATAAAGAGCTTAAAGCAAAGTCCGAGGCTCTCTTCCTGGAACTCGGCATGAATCTCACAACTGCGATCAACATCTTTCTCCGTCAGTCAGTCCGCGTTGGCGGGATCCCTTTTAATGTGACCGTCCACGTTCCGAATGAGGTCACTCTGGCAGCCTTGCAGGAAGCACAAATCCTTTCCGCCGATCCCGCTGTCAAAAAATACAGCAACGTCGAA
>JAFZRG010000211.1 GCA_017619985.1 Bacillota bacterium
GCACATCTTCGACCGAGATGCCCATCTCGGTCATCAGGACCATCACGTGATAGGCCAGGTCCGCGATCTCGTAGACCGTTTCCTTTTTATCGCCGCCCTTGCCTGCGACGATCACCTCGGTAGATTCCTCTCCCACCTTCTTCAGGATCTTGTCGATGCCCTTCTCGAACAGGTAGGACGTGTACGACCCTTCCGGCATCTCCTCCTTGCGGCCTTTCAGCAGATCCATCAGGCCTTCCAAAGAGAATTCACTCAGTTCCTCGCTCTGCCACAGAGGATATTCGAAGCACGAATCCGTACCAAGGTGGCAGGCCGGCCCGTCCTTTTCGACCATGACCACCAGCGCGTCCCGGTCACAGTCCGCCGTGATGGACACGATGTGCTGGTAATTGCCGCTGGTCTCGCCTTTCAGCCACAGTTCCTGCCGCGAGCGGCTCCAGAAGCAGGTCAGCCCCTTCTCCATCGAGATCTGCAGGGATTCCCGGTTCATGTAGGCGAGCGTCAGTACTTTCTTGCTGACCGCATCCACGACGATGGCGGGGATCAGTCCGCGATCGTCGAATCTCAGTTCTTCTATCGAGATCATACCGCCACCTCCCGGACAGGGATACCGTTCTCCTTCAGCACGCGCTTCAGGTCGGGGATCTTCACCTCACCGAAGTGGAACACCGACGCCGCGAGGCCCGCGTCCACGCAGGGCAGTTCCTTGAACAGGGTCACGAAGTCTTCGATGCACCCTGCCCCGCCCGAAGCGATGATGGGGATGGACAGGTCTCCGCAGAGCTTGTCGAGCATCTCGAGGTCGAATCCGCCCTTGACGCCGTCCGTATCGATGGAATTCAGCACGATCTCGCCCGCGCCGAGCTCCACGCCGCGGTGGATCCACTCGTAGGCGTCCATGCCGGTGTCGACTTTACCGCCCATCTTGAACACGTGGAACGTGCCGTCCACCCGTTTGACGTCCGCGGAGAACACGACGCACTGGCTGCCGTAGCGTTTGGCCGCGTCGTAGATGATATTCGGGTCGCGGATGACCCCGGAGTTGACGCTCACCTTGTCCGCGCCGCACTTCAGCACGCGGTCGAAATCCTCGAGCGTGGAGATGCCGCCGCCCACAGTGAGCGGGATGAAGATCTGCTTCGCTGCCTCGACGAGGATATCCGTAAAGATCTTGCGTCCCTCCACGGAAGCTGTGATGTCGTAGAACACCAGCTCGTCCGCGCCGTTCTCACTGTAGAACTTCGCGAGATCCACGGGAGACGCCACATCGCTTAAGCCTTCGAAATTCACGCCTTTCACGACCCTGCCGTTTTTGACGTCCATGCAGGGGATGATACGTTTTGCTATCATTTTGCCACCTCTATCGCTTCGCGCAGGTCCACTGCGCCGGTATAATATGCCTTTCCGATGATCGCGCCGTACAGGCCCCTCTCTCTCAGACGCTTCACGTCTTCAAGCGAACTGACTCCGCCGGATGCAACGATGTCCAGTTCCAGTTCTTCCGACAGCTGCCGGTACAGTTCGTGGTTCGTGCCCTTCATGGCGCCGTCCTTGTCGATGTCCGTGCAGATCAGCGTCCTTATGCCCATCTGCTGCATCTGCCGGCAGAAATCCATCGCTGTATAGCCCGACACTTCCGTCCAGCCGCGGATGGCGATCTGTCCGTCCCTTATGTCCGCGCCGACCGCGATGCGTTCACCGTACCGGTCCGCCGCTTCTTTCAGAAAAGCTGCATCTTTCACGGCCGCCGTGCCCAGGATGACCCGGCTCACGCCCGCGTCCAGATACTGTTCCACGGTCTCCATGCTGCGGATGCCGCCGCCGATCTCGACCTTCAGGCCGCAGTTTTGCGCGATGCCGGCCACCACCTCGAAATTCGGCGTGCTGCCGTCCCGGGCGCCTTCGAGGTCCACCATGTGGATCCACTCCGCGCCGCAGGCCTTGAAATCTTCAGCGATCTCTTCCGGATGTTCACTGTATACGGTCATCTGCGCGTAGTCGCCCTTCAGCAGGCGCACCGCTTTTTTCTCGTAGAGATCGATCGCAGGTAAGATCAGCATGTCAGTCCCCCTGCACTTCGTCGAACGCCTTCAGGATCTTCATCCCGACGGGTCCGCTCTTCTCAGGGTGGAACTGGCAGCCGAACACTTTGCCGCGCCGCACGGACGCGGTGAGGTTCGCGCCGTATTCGGTGACCGCCGTCACATCCCGCTCGCAGTTCGCGCAGTAATACGAATGCACGAAATAGACGCAGTCGCCGTCCTCGATGTATTTGAAGATCGGGCTGTACTTCGCCGTAAAATGCAGCGCGTTCCAGCCGACATGCGGGATCTTCAGCCCTGCGGGGATCACATCCGAGATGGGGACGCAGTCTCCGGGGATCAGTCCGAGACCCTTGTGCAGGCCGAACTCGTGGGACACGTCGAACAGCAGCTGCATGCCGAGGCAGATGCCCATGAGGGGCTTGCCTTTCTGCGCCTGTTCGATGACCACTTTATCCAATCCGTCCGCGCGCAGTTTCGCGATGGCATCCTCGAAAGCGCCTACGCCTGGCAGGATGATGCGGTCCGCCGCCTCGATCTGCGCCGGGTCACCGGTGACGACGGCCTCGATGCCGCAGCTTTCCAGCGAGCTCTTCAGTGAAAACAGATTGCCTACGCCGTAATCTATGATCGCGATCATACGGTTCCCCTTTCTATAAAACGCCCTTCGTGGACGGGATCTCGCCTGCCAGCGCAGGGTCGACGCTGACCGCCTCGCGGAGCGCCCTTGCCACGGATTTGAACATGCCTTCGATGATGTGATGCGCGTTGCGCCCGGCCAGCTGGCGGATGTGCAGCGTGATCTTCGCGCTGCGCGTGAACGCTTCCCAGAATTCCTCGGAAAGTTCCGTGTCGAACGTACCGACCTTGCGGGCGCGGATCTTGGCTTCATAACTCAGATGCGCCCTGCCCGAGATGTCCAGCGCGGACAGGATGAGCGCTTCATCCATGGGCAGCAGCATATTGCCGTACCGCCGGATGCCCGCTTTGTCGCCCAGCGCTTTCGCGAACGCTTCGCCCAGGCAGATGCCGATGTCCTCCACGGAATGGTGGTCGTCCACCTGCGTGTCGCCTTTGCAGACCAGTTCCAGATCGAAGCGGCCGTGCTTGGCGAACAGGGTCAGCATGTGGTCCAGAAACCCCACGCCGCTGTCGACGGTGCTTTTGCCTGTGCCGTCCAGGTCCAGCTTCAGGGAGATGTCGGTCTCCGCCGTTTTTCTCTTGATCTCTGCCGTGCGCATGTGCTACCCCCAGATCTTCCGGAACGTGGCGAACAGGATGTCCATCTGCTCCTTCGTCCCTATCGTGATGCGGTTATAGTCCTTGATGCGTTCCTTCGTAAAGTGACGCACGAGAACGCCGTTTGCCTTCAGTTTTTCGTAGATCTCCTGCCCGGAGATGCTTCTGTGCTTCGCGAACACGAAATTCGCGCTGGAATCGACGACGTCGAAGCCCAGTTCCTTCAGTTTTCCGACGGTGTAGACCCGGTTCTCCGCGATGACCGCGCAGCGCGCCTTGTTTGTCGCGTCGTCCAGAAGGCTGCCGATGCCGACGGCCATGGAATAGGAGTTGATGTTGTACGGGTTCGTGGAGTATTTGATCGTATTCAGGTCCGCGATCAGAGCCGGGCAGCC
>JAFZRG010000025.1 GCA_017619985.1 Bacillota bacterium
AGGTGATCGACGACGACCTGTTCGAACTGGTCGAAGTCCTGAGCATGTAGAACGTAAAAGAAACAAAGCCCTGTCCCGGTCAAGGACAGGGTTTTTTCTGTTATTGCAGCTTCTCCCGGGCAGCGTTCTCCAGATAGTCGATGAACTGTCTCTGCAGCGCGCTGCTCTGTTCTTTCGCATAGGAGAGATAGATCGTGCGGATCGCCTGCGGGTCATCGACCTGATAAAACACGATGCTTTCCGTCGGGGTCACGTATTCGGGGATCGTCGAACGCAGGAACGATACGCCGTGACCCTCGCAGATCAGATAGTATGCCGTCATCATCTGCGTCAGCTGCAGACGGACGTTCGGCTCGAAGCCGGCATTCCTGCAGATGGCAAGCGTGCGGTCATGGATGTCGTTCGAAGTGTCCAGCATCAGAAAAGGCTGGTTCGCGAACCATTCCAAAGGAACGGGCGGCTTCCTTCTGCCCGGCAGATCGCGCTTTAAAAATCCGTCGAAATCGTAGCAATAGTCCGCCAGCTTTTGATTGACCGGGAATTTGGCCGGGACCGCAAGCACGAGTTCTTCTTTTTCCCAGGGAATGCAGGTGATCTGCTTGTGCGTCGGCTTTTCCGTTTCCAATACCAGGTCCAATTCTTTTTTCAGCAGTTTATCCGTCAGGGCAGACGTGGCGCCTTCCTCGAATGTCAGGGTCACGCCGGGATGTTCCCGGTGAAACCCGGCAAGAAGCGACGGGAGGACGTACGTGCAGAAAAACATGGAGCTGCCGATGCGCACATTGCCGGCCGCGAACGCTTTCTGCTGCTCGAAATACTGCGAAAGCTCCGCCTCGACCGCCATTACTTTCTCCGCCTGTTTCACATAGAATTCCCCGGCCTCCGTGACCGTCAGCGGCGACGTGCTGCGGTCGAACAGCGGCGCGCCAAGTTCCTTTTCTACTTCCTTGACCTTTGCCGAAAGCCAGGGCTGCGACGTATGCAGCGTGATGGCGGCCTTGGAGAAACTGCGCTCCTTGTAGACCGCGTAGATATATTCTTTATAGCGAAGCATGATGACCTCCATGTTATAAGAATTTACATATAATATAGCATATAATTTCGTATTTCACAAACCGGAACGGCCTTGATAGAATCTCAGTAGAAAGAAGGAGATATCCATGAGCACTCACATCGCAGCACGCATGGACCGCATGGCCCCCTCGGGCATCCGAAAAGTCAACGAAAAAGCCCTGGCCATGGAACGGGCCGGTGAAACGGTGATCCACTTCGAGATCGGCCGCCCGGATTTCGACACGCCTGAATATATCAAAAGGGCAGCGATCGAAGCCCTGCAGAACGGCGACGTGTTCTACACCTCCAATTTCGGCAAGATGGAATTGCGCCAGGCGATCGCGGAAAAACTGAAGCGCGAAAACGGTCTGGATTACGAGGCAGAAGAGATCCTCGTAACGGCAGGTCTTTCCGAAGCGGTATTCGCGGTGCTGGCTGCGATCCTCGACGAGAGCGACGAACTGCTGGTGCCCGACCCTGTGTGGATCAACTACCGCAACGTGCCTGCTTTTCTGAACGCGGTCCCCGTTTCCTACGACCTGAAAGAAGAGAACGAATACCAGCTGGATCTGGACGAGATCCGTTCCAAGATCACCGAAAGGACCCGCGCCATCGTCCTCGTGACCCCGAACAACCCCACCGGCGGCGTGCTCTGCCGCAGAGTGCTGAACGAACTGGCTGCACTGGTCATCGAAAAGGATCTGCTGGTCATCTCCGACGAAGTTTATGAACGGCTCATCTACGGCGGCGAAGAACACGTGAGCATCGCGTCTCTTCCCGGCATGAAGGAGCGGACCTTCACCATGAATGGTCTCTCGAAAGCTTACTCCATGACCGGCTGGCGTCTTGGCTACGTCGCGGCGCCGAAGGAATACATCCCGGCTCTCAACAAGTTCCACCAGCACAACACCACGTGCGCCGTGTCCTTCGGCCAGACCGCTGCCATTGCGGCGTTCCGGGAAGAGGGAGATGAGGTAAAAGAGATGGTGAAAGAGTATGAACGCAGAAGGGATTACGCCGTGAAGGCGATCAATGAGATCGACGGACTGTCCTGCCTCTGCCCCAAAGGCGCGTTCTATATCTTCATCAACTGCAAGTCACTGGGCAGACCGTCTGCAGAACTGGCGGACTGGCTGCTGGGAGAAGCGAAGATCGCCCTGGTGCCGGGCAGCGTGTTCGGTCCAGGAGGCGAAGGATATCTGCGGATGTCGTTCGCGAACAGTTACGATAACATCGTGGAAGGATGCAGACGGCTGAAAGAAGCCGTGGAAGGAATACAGAAGGAGGCCCGGAAATGAGACTTGCAACGATCAAACGAAACGGCGTGGAGATCTGCGGCATCGTGACCCCATCCGGCGTGCTGCCCCTCGCAGCGCTGAACGAAGCAAAGGGAACGGACTGGGAAGAGTCCATGCTTCCCCTGATCCGGACGGGCCAGCTGAAGAAACTCACGGCCTGGTACAACGAGGGCGGCAAAGAGGAGCTGGAGACCATCCCCGGCCTCGTGAAAAAAGAAGACGCCGTCTACGCACCTTTGTACCGCGACCCGAAGAGGATCTTCGGCATCGGCCTGAATTATGTGGATCACGCGGGCGATATCGGCATGGCGGCGCCGCAGGGATTCCCCGGCAGCTTCTTCAAGATGGCGGACACCCTGATCGGCCCGGGCGACGACATCTGCCTGCCGAAGCTGAAAGAAGCGACCCGCACGACCGCGGAAGCGGAACTCGGCGTCATCCTCGGCAAAGACTGCCGCGACGTATCCGAGGAAAACTGGCTCGACGTCGTCGCAGGATATACGACGATCATCGACATGACGGAGGAGTCCATCCTGAAGGGCAACGAGTTCGTCGCGGGCAACCCACGCTACCTGACGATCGTCAAGAACTTCCCGACGTTCTTCTCGTTCGGCCCCCAGCTCGTGACCCCGGATGAAGTGCCGGACGTCCTGAAGCTGGAAGTACAGAGCGTGCATAACGGCGAAGTCTACGCAAAGAACGTCGTCGCGAACATGACCCACAGACCGGCCCGTCTCGTCTCGCTGCACAGCAGCATCCAGGGCTGGTACGCGGGCGACGTGCTGTCGACCGGCACGCCCAGAGCGTTTCCGCTGGCAGACGGGGACATCGCGGAATGCCGTATTATCGGACCGGACGGGTTCGAAATGGAACCGCTGAAGAACCCGGTCGTGGACCTGAAGAAGCACTAATAGTTTAGGAGGTAACACAATGGATCTCGGATTAAAGGATAAAGTCGTCGTCGTTCTCTCTTCCGGCGCCGGTATCGGCAAGGGCATCGCCATGGAGACCGCCAGAGAAGGCGCAAAGGTGGTCATCACCACTGCGGAGGCGTTCCGCGCAGATCTGGAAAAAGCGCAGGCAGACATCGAGCAGGAGACCGGCAACAAACCGTACTGCTACTACTATGACGTGCTGGACGACGCCAGCATCACCGCGATGATCGACAGGATCGCGGCAGACCTGGGCGGCATCTACGCGCTGGTCAACCATTGCCCGGGTCCGAAGGCAGGCTCGTTCGAGCAGCTGACGGAAGACGACTGGGCGGACGGATACCAGAAGTGCCTGCACAGCTACACAACGTCCATCCGGGCGGCGCTGCCGTATATGAAGGCGGCAGGCGAGGGCCGCATCCTGAACAGCACTTCTTCTTCCATCAAGAGCGCGCTCGACAACCTCATCCTGTCCAACACCTTCCGCATGGGCGTCGTAGGCATGAGCAAGACCATGGCCAGGGAGTTCGGCCCCTACGGCATCCTCGTGAACACCATCGGCCCGGGCCGCATCTACACCGACCGCATCAAGTACCTGAACGGCATCCGCGCCGAAAAAGCCGGCATGACCGAAGAAGAATACACGAAGAAGGACAGCGCGGGCTTCCCGCAGAGGCGCTACCAGACGCCGGAGGAATACGGCCGCATGGCGACGTTCCTCATCAGCCCGGCCAACGGCTGCTTCAGCGGCCAGGCTGTCGTGTTCGATGGCGCCATGACCACGTCGTATTAAACCGTTGCAACTGTTTTTCGAAAAACATTTAAAAGGAGATAGAACCATGAGCAAGAAGATCGTAGTCATCACCGGAAGCCCCCGCAAGAAGGGCAACAGCTTCGCCATGACCGAGGCATTCATCAACGCAGCAGAGGCCAAGGGCCACACCGTGACCCGCTTCGACGCCTCTTCCATGAACGTCGGTTTCTGCCGCGCCTGCAACACCTGCTACAAGACCGGAGAAGCCTGCTCCTTCGGCGGCGACTTCAACAAGATCGCCCCAGCCATTCTCGAGGCGGACGGCGTCGTGTTCTCCATGCCGGTTTACTGGTATTCCATCCCCGCGCAGATCAAGGGCGTCATCGACAAGCTGTATTCGTTCTTCGTGGGCGAAAAGGAATTCGCCGGCAAGGACTGCGCGGTCATCACCTGCTGCGAAGAAGCTGACCCGACCGTCATGGACGGCGTGCGCATCCCCATGGAACGCACAGCGGCCCTGCTGAAGTGGAACATGGTCGGCGAAGTCTGCATCCCCTCCGTCCTAAACGAGGGCGACATCGCAAATACCGACGGCTGCGCGCAGGCAGCGGCGCTGGCGGACAAGTTCTA
>JAFZRG010000026.1 GCA_017619985.1 Bacillota bacterium
GAACTGCTTCTTGGCGACTTCGTAGTTTCTGCCGTTGGAGGGCAGGGACGGATGATAGACGGCCTTGATGTAGGGCTGCTTCTCGAGATATTCCGCCATCTTCGTGGCGTTGTAAGCGTGCTGCTTCATTCTCAGGCCCAGGGTCTTCAGACCGCGGACGATCATGTAAGCGCAGAACGGAGCCATCGCGGCGCCGCAGAGCTTACCGACGCACTTGGACTGGATGGTGTGGATGAGTTCCGCATCGTTGGAGCAGACGACACCCGCGATCACGTCGCCGTGACCGTTCAGGTACTTGGTGACGGAGTGGAGAACGATGTCTACGCCGAAGTCCAGAGGTCTGCATACCGGAGGCGGAGTGAAGGTGTTGTCGACGATGACCTTTGCGCCGCCTTCATGGCCGATCTTGACCATTTCGGCGATGTCGGTGACCCGCATGGTCGGGTTGGCCGCAACTTCGAAATACAGGACCTTGGTGTTCGGTCTCATAGCCGCCTTGACAGCTTCGGGATTGCTGGTGTCGACCTGGGTGGTCTCGATGCCGAACGTGGGCAGGATGCTTCTGACGACGACGTCGGTGCAGCCGTACACGGTGTCGGAGCAGACGACGTGGTCACCGGCCTTCAGGCAGCCGAGCAGCGCGGAGCTGACTGCGCCCATGCCGGAACCGGTGGCAACAGCAGCCTTGGCGTGCTCCAGCGCGCAGATCTTTCTCTCGAACGTAGCGACAGTCGGGTTGCCGGTTCTGGCATAACCGTACTTGGGGATCTCTCCGCTGAAAACAGCGCCGCCCTCTTCCAGGGATTCGAAGGTATACGTAGAAGTCTGATAGATAGGAGTTGCTTCTGCGCCCCATTCTTTGTCTCTGATGTAGCCCGCATGGACTGCAGCAGTTGAGAAACCGGTCTTAGTGAAATCCAAATTGCTCATAAATACCTCCTTGGCAATATGCTCAGCGGCCTTTCCGCCGCAACTTTAACCACCTATAGTCTAACGCATTTTGATTAACATTGCAAAGTACTGGGTAAATCAAAATGCCTGTTTTTTTGTGGCGCACGCCTTAAACTTCCACCTGCAGCTCTTCGATGGAGGCGTTGATCCCGAGAATGCCTTCGGCGATGTTCATGGCATGGTCGGAGATACGTTCCAGGTCGCTGATCATATCGGTATAGATGACGCCGCCTCTGGGGTCGCAGACGTTGGCCTTCAGGCGTTCGATGTGGCTTTCGGTCTTTTCTTCCTGCATGTCGTCCACGCTGTCCTCGACCTCCCTCGCTTCGGCAAGCAGGCTGCGGTCTTCCTTATCGTAGGTCTGCATGGACAGATCCACCATGTACTCGACGCGCTGCGCCATTTCACCCAGATCCTGAAGCCCTCCGTCCGAGAATTTCACCCGGCCGGACGCCGCAGCCTGCGTGTATTCCGCGATGTTTTCGGCCAGGTCGCCGATGCGCTCCAGGTCGGACGCGACGCTCAGCATCGTCGAGATGCGGGCGACGTCGTTTTCCGGAAGACCTTTGCTGTACAGGCTCACAAGATAGGTATTGATCTCGTGATGCAGGAAGTTGATGGTCTTCTCGCGTTCGATGACCAGTTCCGCCTTGTCCTCGTTTTTCTCGAAAAAGCTCTCCAGCGCCGTGTGCAGGTTGGCGCGGCACACGTCCGCGAAGCGCATGATCTCCGCGTGCGCCTGCGTGATCATGATGGCAGGGCTCTTGGAGACGTCGTTCGTGACGTAGAGAAGTTTGCGGGAGAAGAATTCGTCCTCAGGAGCGTCCGGCATGACTTTTTCCGCCGTCTTCGCCACGAGCCCGATGAGCGGGAACATCAGCACGGCGCTGACCGCGTTGTAGGTCGTGTGGAAATTCGCGACCTGCCTGCTGACGTCGTCCGGCGACAATCCTTTGACGAAGCTGACGATGGCCGGAACGAGCAGCATCAGGATGCTGAACGTGACCGCGCTCAGCAGCTTGATCGCCGTCTGCGCGGCGGCGGCTCTTTTGGTCAGGCGGTTGCCGGAAAACGACGAGATGACGAGCGGCGCCACGGCGCCGACGTTCATGCCCATGATCATGTAGACGACTTCCTCCAGGCCCATCGCAGCGCCGAGACTGCTCGCGACGATGACCTGCAGGATACCGACGGCAGCGGAGGAACTCTGGATGACCAGGGTGAACAGCGCGCCGAACAGCAGCGACAGCACGGGATTGTGCACGTTGTGCAGGAAGCCCTCCACGAGGCCGCCGAGCTGCATGGCCTTGACGGCATCCCCCATCAGGTTGATGCCGACGAACAGGATGCCGAAGCCCAGCACGATCGCGCCGATCTTTTTGACGGTGCGGTTCTTGATGAACTGCGTCAGCACGATGCCCAGGAACAGGATAAGCGGCGCCCAGGGATCGATGTCCAGCGCGATGATCTGCGCGGTGATGGTCGTACCGATGGACGCGCCGAGCATGATGTACAGCGCCTGGGAGAGGGTCATCATCTCGGCGTTGACGAAGCCGACGGCCATGACCATCGTAGCGCCGGAGCTCTGGATGGCCGCTGTCGCCAGCGCGCCGACGAGCACGGCTTTGAGCGGGCTTGTCGTCAGTTTTTCGAGCCAGACGCGCAGATTGTCGCCCGCCGCCTGTTCGAGGCCTTTGCCCATGAAGCTGATGCCGAACAGGAAGAGGCCGATGCCGCCGAGTAATAGAAATACGTTGTATGCTTGTTCCATAATGGTTTGTAGTGATCCGTCGGGGTCCTGCCGCGGGTCTGTTGCGGCACGGCCCGCAAACTATTTTTAGACTGCTTTAAAAACTAAATGATTACCGTTAATTTCTAATAATATCTTCCCTGCATCGGCAAGGTAAGAGAGGTAGGAGCGGACGGTGCACCCGACGAGCGCGTGCTGGCCGATGTTCATCTCAAGGCCGTAATGCGTAAAGACGTTCGCCAGGATATCCTCGAAGCAGGCGCCGTCCTTGCACAGGGCGAGCAGCAGGTCCGCGACCTCCTGCATCTTGGCGCGGTTGGCCTGCACGAGCGGTTTGATGTCCTTGCAGGGCGCCGCATGGGAAGGCACGAACAGATCCGCCTCGAGCGTTTCCACGAAGTCCAGCGTTTCGAACGCTTTCGCGACGTCGTACTGGAAGTTGACGTGGTATTTCTGCGTTGTTTCCTCGGAGAACACGCAATCCGCGAGGAACACAATGTTGTCCGGCGTGCGGATGCCGATCATGTCCATCGAGTGACCCGGCAGGGGCACGATCTCGAGCCCGCCGAGGGCCTGCAGATCCGCTTCTTCTATGGGTCTGATCTCCGACGGCTCCGCCATGAGGAACTTGTTGCGCAGCTGCCTGGGAGGATAGCCGCCGAAGAGAACGGTCGGTTCGAGGATGGGGTGCGCAGCCACGGCAGACGCGACGGACGGTCCATATATAGGCGCGCCGGTGCGGTTCGCGATCAGCTTGTTGCCTCCGATGTGATCCGCGTGAAGGTGCGTGTTGATGACGGCCGCCAGCTGCCAGCCGTTCGCGTCCAGGACCTTCAGGGCCTTCTTGCCCGCGTCCTTGTCGCTGCCGGCGTCGATGAGGACGGCTTTGCCGGAGTCACACAGGAACACGCCCATCTTCGCGGGACATTCGATATATCCGGTCTTTTCGGTAAGCATCACGAGTTCATACATAAAGGCACCTCCCCACCCATTATAGTATATCATAAACACGCTTGTTTTTCGTTGACAAGCCACCCTATCCTGTGTAAAATAGTTGAGTGCAACAGATATTGTCCGGGTGTAGCGCAGATGGTAGCGTGCTTGGTTCGGGACCAAGAGGCCGTGGGTTCAAATCCCGCCACTCGGACCATAGAGAAAGAGAGGGGTCCATCCCCTCTCTTTCTCTATGCGTTTGAATCGAAGCGGGATTTGGACCCGGGAGGGCGCGAGCGTCGTGAGAAGGTCCGGCGGATCTTCGAACAGCGAGCGTTCGAGCGCGACCGAAGAGGGAGCGCGAGAGACTTCAGCCGGGGCAGGGGCCCCGGCGTAAA
>JAFZRG010000212.1 GCA_017619985.1 Bacillota bacterium
ACCCCTTGAAAACGCAGGCGCGAAGCTCTCTGCCGCAGGGGAGCACTGCGGCCGCAAAGAAGACCATAGGGAGGTGAAAGAATGAATAAGTACGAACTGATGTTCATCGTAGAACCCAGCTTGGACGACGCCAAAAAGGACGAAGTGGTGGAAGCCGTCAAGGCCATCATCGCGGAGAACGGCGAAGTGCTCGACACAGATGTCTGGGGTATGCGCAAGCTTGCTTATCCGATCCAGAAGAAGACCGAAGGTTATTACGTTGTGATGCACTTCAACGCAAAGCCCGAGCTTCCGAAGGAACTGGACAGAAGACTCCGCATTTCCGACAACTTCATGAGACACATCATCATCAATCTGGACGAAGAGTAAAGGCGGTAAAGCTATGAATTCTGTTTCTTTGATCGGAAGATTAACGAGAGACCCGGAGATCCGCTACGGAAGCGAGAGCCAGACAGCGGTCGCAAGGTTTTCCATTGCGATCGACCGTATGCCGGGCAGAAACGGCGAAAAGCAAACCGACTTTCCCAACATCGTGTGCTTCGGCAAGACCGCGGAACTGGTCGAGAAGTACATCACGAAGGGAAGACTCGTTGGCGTGACGGGACGGCTTCAGACCGGTTCCTACACCAACAAGGAAGGCCAGAAGGTGTTCACGACGGAAGTCGTGGCAGACAGAGTTGAGTTTTTGGACAGAGGAGATCGCACCGAAAGCGGCAGTTACAGCGGCGGCTACAGCCAGCCCGCTCCTTCCCAGGCGCCTGCAGGCCAGGCTCCGGAAGGCTTTACCGCGCTGACCGACGACGATATCCCGTTCTAAGGAATAGCAGGAGGCTACAATGGAAAGAGAAAACAGACCCAGGAGAAATTTCTCCGGCGGTATGCACAGAAAAAAGGTCTGCCAGTTCTGCGCAGACAAGAATACCGTCATCGACTATAAGGATGTCGAAACGCTGAAGAAGTATGTCACCGAAAGAGGCAAGATCCTTCCCAGAAGGGTCACCGGCGCCTGTGCGATGCACCAGAGAGGCATCACGACCGCCATCAAGAGAGCAAGGATCGTTGCTCTGCTGCCCTTCGACGCAGACTAATCAGAGTACTTTTCTCCCCGACGCACAGACCGGCGCCGGGGTTTTTCTTTTTTGAAAAACAGGGTGCGGGGCGTGACCCGCCGTGTTATGATGGACTTGACAGGATTTCCCGGACGGGAGGAGGCAAACATGGATTTCGAAGTGATCAAAAAGAACCTGGAAAACAAAGGCTACAAGGTGAGCTGCTTCGCGACGAAGGAAGAAGCGGCAGCCTATCTGAACGGACAGATCGACGGCATGAGCGTTGCCATCGGCGGCTGCATGAGCGCGAAAGAGATGGGTCTTTCGGATCTGCTGCGCAGCCACAACGACGTCGTCTGGCACTGGGAGGGCGGTGACCGCATGGACGCCATCGCGACCGACGTCTACATCTCCTCCGTGAACGGCATCGCGAAGACGGGCGAGATCGTGAATATCGACGGCACCGGCAACCGGCTGGCGTCCACGCTGTTCGGCCACAAAAAACTGTACTATCTCGTAGGAAGCAACAAGATCGCGGACGACCTGGAAGGCGCGGTCTGGCGGGCGCGCAACGTCGCGTCGCCCAAGAACGCCATGCGCTTCGGGGTCGACACCCCCTGCGTCGCCAGCGGCGGAAAGCAGTGCTTCGACTGCGGCAGCGCCCAGCGCATCTGCAAGGCCCTGCTGATCCTGTGGGAGCGCCCCAACGGCATCAAGGACACCGAAGTCGTGCTGGTCGACGAGGAGCTCGGATATTAGGAGAAACGCATGAGACTTTTACCCGACAGCGCCTACGAAACGCCGCTCCCGGCGATGCATAAAGTGCGGCAGGCGTTCGACCCTGCGCATCTGGAAGATATCGAAGCGGCCGTTCATGCGGAATTCGCGAGGCAGGAGATCGCTGCGAGGATCAAGCCCGGTACGAAGACCGCCCTGCTGGCCGGCAGCCGCGGCATTGCGAACATCGATCGCATCGTCCGTCAGGCGGTAAAGGAAGTCAGGGCGCTCGGCGCTGACCCGGTCATCATCCCGGCCATGGGCAGCCACGGCGGCGCGACGGCGGAAGGACAGATCGGCGTCCTGGCGGGCTACGGGATCACGGAAGAGACCATGGGCTGCCCGGTCGAAAGCTCCATGGAAGTCGTGCAGACGGGCTGCGTCGGAGACGTAAAGATCTATGCGGACAAAAATGCGGCAGCCTGCGGCGCCATCATCCCCATCGGGAGGGTCAAGGCGCACACGGACTTCCGCGGACCCATAGAAAGCGGCCTGTGCAAGATGCTCTCCATCGGTATCGGCAAGCACGTGGGCTGCACGAGCCTGCACAAGCTGGGCTTCGAGAACTTCCACTGGCTCATCCCCGAGGCGGCGGCCGTGAACATCGCGAACCTGCCCGTGATCTTCGGCCTGGCCATCATCGAAAACGCGTACGAACAGACGTATAAGATCGAGGCGGTGGAAGCAGAGAAGATCCGTGAAAGAGAGCCGGAACTGCTGAAGATCGCGAACGCGAACCTGCCCGGTCTGCCGTTCGAAACGATCGATCTGCTGATCGTGGAACAGCTCGGCAAGGATATCTCCGGCTGCGGCATGGACCCGAACGTGACCGGACGCACCTGGTGCGGCCTGCTGCCCGGTTTTGCCGGCCCGGTGATCAAGCGCATCCTGGTGACCGGCCTGACGGAGCGCACGCACGGCAACGCCACAGGCCTGGGCTACGCGGATCTGACGACCCGCGAGGTGCTGGAAGAGATCGACTGGCATACGACGGCCATCAACGCCATCAGTTCCGGCAACCCCGTGTCGGGCAAAGTGCCCTGCGTCACAGAAGACGAAACGGAGGGCATACTGGTCACCATATCGTCCACGCCGGGCATCGATCCGGCAAACCCGCGCATCGTAAAAATACGATCGACATTGGAACTCACGGAGTTCGAGGTTTCCGAAGCGCTGCTTGACGAAGTGCGCCGGGATCCCCGCATGACGATCATATAACCCGTTTTTCTAAGCATAACCCAGGAGGTCAAAACATGAGCAAGAGTTTGCAGACAACCATGGTCCAGTCGGGTGTCCATTCCCTGGCGGATGTCCCCGATTACGTATCGGTGCCCAAGGTACCGCCCATCTACATGTCGTCCGTGTTCTCGTTCGACGACGTACCCAGCCTCGACGCGGTCTACGCCAAGGAAGCGCCCGGCTACGTCTATTCCCGCGACGGCAATCCCGGCACGGATTTCACGGCGTCCATGATCGCAGAAGCCGAAGGCGGCGCATGCGGCCTGGTGTTCGGTTCCGGCATGGCTGCGATCCTGCAGGCCATCATCGCGAACGTCTCCGGCGGCGACCACATCGTGTCCAGCCCCGTTCTCTACGGCGGCGTCTACAACTATCTGAAGAACGAAGCGACCCGTTTCGGCGTCGAGACGACTTTCGCGGACTTCACCGATATGGCAGCCATCGAAGCGGCCATCAAGCCCAACACGAAGATCCTCTACACCGAGACCATCACGAACCCGCTGATGGAAGTCTTCGACCTGAAGGCCATCGCGGACATCGCCCATAAGCACGGCTGCAAGCTGATCGTGGACAACACCTTCGCTTCTCCCGCCGTCTGCAAGCCTCTGGAACTCGGCGCGGATATCGTCGCGGACTCCGCCACGAAGTACATGGGCGGCCACTCCGATATCACCGGCGGCGCCGTCGTAACCTCGCCCGAGAACGTCGCGGCCATCAAGAGAGGCCTCGCGATGTACGGCCCGGTCATGAGCCCGTTCGACGCGTGGCTGATGGCAAGATCTCTGCGCACCATGGACATGCGCGTCGCGCGCCACTCCGAGAACGCGCAGAAAGTCGCGGAATTCCTCGAAAAACACCCGAAGATCGAAAAGGTCCACTATCCCGGCCTGGCGAGCTCTCCCTATCATGACCTCGCCATGAAGATGTTCTTCAAAGGCCGCTGCGGCGGCATGCTCTCCGCGGACATCGCGGGCGGCGAAAAAGGCGCGAGCGACTTCATCGCGAACTTAAAGCATATCAAGTTCGTTCCGAGCCTTGCGAGTTACACCACGTCGCTGTCGTATCCGGCCAAGACGAGCCACAGAGCCTACAACGAAGAGGAGCT
>JAFZRG010000213.1 GCA_017619985.1 Bacillota bacterium
CAAGCGCCTGCAGAAGCTCGAGGAGATCGCGAACACGACGCCCGGCGTCGAAAAGTCCTTCGCCATCCAGGCGGGACGCGAGATCCGCATCATCGCCCGCCCGGACGAAGTGTCCGACGACGCGATGGCGCTGCTGGCCAGAGAGATCTCCCAGAAGATCGAGAGCGAACTCGAATATCCGGGCCAGATCAAGGTGAACGTCATCCGCGAGACCCGCGCGATCGACTACGCGAAATAAAACAGGAGAAGCATGTTTGTATATCTAGACAACAGCGCTACTACCCAGGTGCGGCCCGAGGTCGCGCAAATCATGGCAAAGACAATGACGGAGGATTTTGGAAATCCTTCGTCTTTGCATAGAATGGGCGTGAACGCGGAGAAGATCCTCAAGAAGGCGAGAGCCCAGGTGGCTGCCGCGCTGAACGCCTCCCCGGACGAAGTGTTCTTCACGTCCTGCGGCACGGAAAGCGACGCGACGGTGCTGCGGGGCGTCTGGGAAAGCCGCAAAAAGCAGGGCAGGCGCATCATCACCACCGCTGTGGAGCACCCGGCCATCCTGCGCAGCTGCGAAGCGCTCGCCAGAGAAGGCGCGGACGTAATCTATCTTCCGGTCAACCGCGACTGCACGTTCGATACGGACGCGCTGCGCGCCGCGCTGACCCCAGACACCATCCTGGTATCCGTCATGCACGTGAACAACGAAGCCGGCAGCATCATGCCGCTGGCCCAGATCCGCAGGGAGATCGACAAGGTGAACAAGGGCATCCTGTTCCACACCGACGCGGTCCAGTCCTTCGAGAAACTGGATACGGACGTGCACAGGCTCGGCGTCGACATGCTCAGCCTGTCGGGTCACAAGATCCACGCCTGCAAGGGCATAGGCGCCCTGTACGTGAAGAAAGGCCTGTACATCCAGCCCTTTATGCTGGGCGGCGGCCAGGAGAGCGGGTTCCGCTCCGGCACGGAGAACCTGCCCGCCATCGCGGGCCTGGGCGAAGCCGTGCGGCTGGCCGAGGCGAACAAGGCGGAGCGCATCGCGCATATCGCGGACGTCCGGAATTATCTGAAGCAGCTGCTGATGGAGAATATCGAAAACATCACGGTCAACTCGCCCGAAGACGGCGTGTGTTCCGTGCTGAACGTCAGCTTCCTCGGCTGCCGCGGCGAAGTGCTGCTTCACACGCTCGAGCAGGACGAGATCTACGTTTCCACGGGTTCCGCGTGTTCTTCCCACAAAAAGGGCAGCCACGTGCTGACCGCGATGGGACTGACGGACGAACAGATCGAAGGCGCCATCCGCTTCTCGTTCTGCGAGGACAATACGAGAGAGCAGATGGACTTCGTCTGCGAAAAACTGAAAGCTGCTGTCGCAAGCCAGAGGCGTCTGCGCAGCGCGTTCAAAAGGAAATAGAGCATGGAAAACATCTATATCGTCCGCTGCGGCGAAAGCGCCCTCAAGGGTAAGAACAAGCCGTACTTCGAGCGTATGCTCGTGCAGCGGATCAAGAAGAATCTGAAGGAATTCGAAGGAGTCACCGTCGAGAGAGTCGACGGTCTCATCTTCGTGCGCACGCCGGAAGACGTGCCGGCGGATGACGTCCTGAAGAAGGCCTCTCGCGTGTTCGGCGTGGATTCCGTCAGCCCGGCGCAGGAAGTGGATATCGAAGGGCTCGACGCGGAAGCCGCCCTGAGCGCCATAGGCCAGGAAGCCGTCGCGTTCATGCTGCGCCAGATCGAAGAAAAAGGCATCAAAACCTTTAAAGTGGACGCGAAGCGCGGCGACAAGACGTTCGCCATCCAGTCCCCGGACATCGGCAAGCGCATCGGCGCCCGCATCCTCAAGGGCTGCAAGGTCCTGAAAGTCGACGTGCACGAACCGGACTGCAACCTCTACGTCAACGTACGCAGGGGTTTCGCGTACATTTACGATAAAAAGGTCTCCGGCTACGGCGGACTGCCCCTCGGCACGAACGGCCGCGGCATGGTGCTGCTCTCGGGCGGCATCGATTCGCCGGTGGCGGCGTTCCTGATGGCACACCGCGGCATGTACGTGGAGGCGGTGCATTTCCACTCCTATCCGTACACGTCCGAGCGCGCGTTCGAGAAGGTGAAGGACCTCGCGGGCATCCTGACGGATTACTGCGGCCGCATCCGCATGTTCTCCGTCAACCTGCTGCCCATCCAGGAGCAGATCGTGCAGAACTGCCCCGAAGAAGAGACGACCATCCTGGTGCGCCGCTTCATGATGCGCATCGCCGAGGCGATCGCGAAAAGAGAAGGGGATCTGATGCTCATCACGGGCGAGAGCCTCGGGCAGGTCGCGAGCCAGACGGCGGCTTCTCTCGTGGTCACGGACGCGGCGGTCTCCCTGCCGGTCATGAGGCCCCTGATCGCCATGGACAAGACCCAGATCATGGACATCGCCCGGGACATCGGAACGTTCGAAACGTCCATCCTGCCGTACGAGGACTGCTGCACCGTTTTCCTGCCGAAACACCCCGTGACCCAGCCGAAATTATCCCGCATCGAGGAGTCGGAAAGTCGGCTCGACGTGGAGAATCTCGTGCAGGCCGCGGTGGACTCCGCAGAATTGACAATTATTTCGCAAAGGGAAGGGAATTGAGCCTCTAACCCCTTGCAAACTTTGTTAAAATATTGTTTAATAAGTATTGGAGGCAACGCGCCCTCAGGGCAGGGAGCGCTGTCTTGTGCGCTGTTATTTTTAGGACATAGTTAATATGGCCCTGTAGAAAATATAAGGAGGCAAAAGAATGAACTTTCAATTATCGAAAGAGCAAGAGAAAGTAAGAGAACTGGTAAGGAAATTTGCCCTTGCCGAAGTCGAACCCATCGCTGCCGACATCGATAAGGAACACAGATTCCCGAAGGAAAATGTCGAAAAGATGGCAAAGCTCGGTATGATGGGCATCCCGTTCCCTGCTGAATACGGCGGCGCAGGTTCCGACCACATCTCTTATGCGATCACCGTGGAGGAGCTGGCAAGAGTTTGCGCATCCACCGCTGTTATCGTTTCTGCTCACACTTCTCTGTGCTGCTGGCCGATCTTCAACTACGGCACGGACGAGCAGAAGGCAAAGTACCTGCCCGACCTGCTCTCCGGCAAGAAGCTCGGCGCTTTCGGTCTGACCGAACCCAACGCGGGCACCGACGCATCCGGACAGCAGACCAAGGCTGTCGACATGGGCGACCACTGGCTGCTCAACGGCGCCAAGGTGTTCATCACCAACGGCGGCTATGCGGACACCTTCGTCATCTTCGCGATGACCGACAAGTCCAAGGGCAACCACGGCATTTCCGCTTTCATCGTCGAGAAGGGCTTCCCCGGATTCTCCATCGGCAAGACCGAGGATAAGATGGGTATCCACGCTTCTTCCACCACCGAGCTGATCTTCGAAGACTGCATCGTTCCCAAGGAGAACCTGCTGGGCGAGATCGGCCAGGGCTTCAAGATCGCCATGTCCACGCTGGACGGCGGCCGTATCGGCATCGCTTCCCAGGCTCTGGGCATCGCGCAGGGCGCTCTGGACGTCACCGTCGACTACATGAAGTCCAGAAAGCAGTTCGGCAAGTCCCTGAACAAGTTCCAGGCGCTGGCGTTCGAAGTTGCCGAAATGAAGACCCGCATCGAAGCGGCGAGACTCCTCGTTTACAGCGCAGCCTTCAAGAAGGACGCGCACCTGCCGTACTCCGTAGACGCCGCGATGGCGAAGTACTATGCAGCTGAGACCGCAATGTACGTCACCACCAAGGCTGTCCAGCTCCACGGCGGTTATGGTTACACCACCGACTATCCCGTTGAGCGCATGATGAGAGACGCAAAGATCACGGAGATCTACGAAGGAACCACCGAAGTCCAGAAGATGGTCATCTCCGGCGCTGTGTTCAAGTAGGCTAAAGGAGGAAAGAAACAATGAGAATTATCGTTTGCGCAAAGCAAGTACCGGATACCAGCGAAGTTAAGATCGATCCGAAGACCAATCGTATCATCCGTGACGGCGTGCCCAGCATCCTCAACCCGGACGATGCAAACGCTCTGGAAGAAGCGCTGCTGCTGAAGGACAAGGAACCCGATACCGAAGTCATCGTCGTTTCCATGGGTCCCCCTCAGGCAAAGGACATGCTGATCGAATGCCTCGCGATGGGCGCGGATAAGTGCTATCTGCTGTCCGACAGAGCCGTAGGCGGTTCCGATACCTGGGCTACCTCCAATGCCGTTACTTCTCTGATCGAGAAGGTCGTCGAAGAAGTCGGTCCGTTCGACATGATCTTCGCCGGCAGACAGGCTATCGATGGCGACACCGCACAGGTCGGTCCGCAGATCGCGGAAAAGATGCACCTGCCGCAGGTCACCTACGTACAGAAGTTCGAGATCTCCGACGACAAGAAGGTCGTCACCGTCCAGAGACAGCTCGAAGACGGCTATGAGATCATCGAAGTTCCCACTCCCTGCATGCTCACCTGCATCAAGGAACTGAACAACCCCAGATACATGACCGTATCCGGCATCGTCAAGGCTTGCAAAGCCGACGCTCCCATCTATGTCAAGAGCGCTAAGGACTGCGAATGCGACCTGACCAAGGTAGGCCTCGAGGCTTCCCCGACCGTCGTATTCCGTTCCTTCACACCGGCTCCGAAGGCACCCGGCCAGATCATCCAGGGCGAGGACGAGAGAACCCAGTCCCAGAACCTGCTGGCCAAGCTGAAGGAAAAGCACGCGATCTGATGGTAGAAGGAGGATACTAAAATGGCAGTAGTAATTAATCAAGAATTATGCAAAGGTTGCAAGATCTGCGTCAAGAACTGCCCGTTCCAGGCGATCGACTTCGATGAAGCCACCAGAAAAGCGACCATCAACGAGAAGTGCACGGCTTGCTCCGTCTGCATTTCCAAGTGCCCGTTCAAGGCAATCACCAAGGACGAGAGCGACGAAGTCGATCTGTCCGCTTATAAGCACATCTGGGTCTTCGCCGAACAGAGAGACGGCGAACTCATGGGCGTAGCGAAGGAACTGATCGCCTGCGGCCGCAGACTTTCCAGAGACATCTCCCCCGACACCAAGTGCTATGCGCTGCTCGTCGGCAACGGCCTGGACGCACTCGGCCAGGAAGCCATCGAGTGGGGCGCTGACGGCTCCATCCTCATCGAGAGCCCGCTGCTCGAGCACTTCAACACAGACGGCTACACCAAGGTCATCTGCGACGCGATCAAGGAATACAAGCCCGAGATCATCCTGTACGGCGCGACCCACATCGGCCGCGACCTGGC
>JAFZRG010000027.1 GCA_017619985.1 Bacillota bacterium
CTCGAAGACGTGATCCAGGCAGCCAAGGACGGCGGCTATAAGAAAGTCGTTCTCGAACCTCTGATGATCGTTGCCGGCGACCACGCCAACAACGATATGGCAGGCGACGACGAGGATTCCTGGAAATCCGCGTTTGAAAAGGAGGGATTCGAAGTGGAATGCATCCTGAAGGGCCTCGGCGAGATCCCGGCGATCCGCGAGCTCATCATCGAACACTGCCAGGAAACGATCGACGAACTGGACGAAGATTTCGGCACCGGCGACGCTTCCAAGGATGACCCCCTCAACCAGGACGGCATCGGCGAGAACGAACTGCTCGTCGTATCCTTCGGCACCAGCTTCAACGATTCCCGCGTTGCTACCATCGGTGCGATCGAAAAGGCCCTGGCCGCCGCGTTCCCCGAATGGAGCACCAGAAGAGGCTTTACTGCGCAGATCATCATCGACCACGTCGCGGCAAGAGACGGAGAGATCATCGATAACTTCGAAGAAGCCATGGACCGCGCAGTCGCGAACGGCGTCAAGAACATCTTCATCCAGCCGACCCACCTGATGGCAGGCTACGAATATGACGACGTCGTGAATTCCGCGGCAAACTATGCGGACGCGTTCGAATCCGTCACGATCGGCAAGAACCTGCTGGCGTCCGACGCGGATTTCACGGAAGTCGCTACGATCGTTCACGACGCGACCGCGCAGTACGACGACGGCGAGACCGCCATCATCTTCATGGGCCACGGCACGGAGCACGATTCCAACAGCGTCTATCCTAAGATGCAGGAGACATTCAAGAAGCTCGGTTATGAGAATTACTACATCGGCACTGTCGAAGCGGAACCCTCTCTGGAGGATGTCGTACAGGCAGCGAAGGACGGCGGCTATAAGAGAGTCGTTCTCGAAGCTCTGATGATCGTCTGCGGCGACCACGCAAACAACGACATGGCAGGCGACGAGGAAGATTCCTGGAAGTCCACGTTCGAGGCGGAAGGCTTCGAAGTCGAATGCATCCTGAAGGGCCTCGGCGAAATGGAAGGCATCCAGCAGCTGATCGTCAAGCACGCTCAGGAGAGCATGGCCGAAGCAGGTTTCTAAACTACATGGAACAAGGATAGATGGAAATGAGAAAGTTCAGATTACTCAGTCTCGTGCTGGTGCTGGCTATGGTCCTCGGTATGCTTGCAGGCTGCTCGCAGAGCAGTCAGCCTGCCGAACCTTCGCAGCCGGAAAAACAGGAACAGCCTGAAGAGGGCAGCCAGGGTTCCGATCAGATCGCTGATGCGTCTGAGAAGACAGCGGCAGAAGACGTCGTAGACGAGTCTTACGTACCGATCTATGCGGAAAGCATCAAAAACGGCACCTATGAGATCCAGGTCGACAGTTCTTCGTCGATGTTCAATATCGTAAACTGCGTTCTGACGGTCGCGGATGACGGCATGACCGCCGACATAACCATGGGAGGCACCGGTTATCGCTATATCTATATGGGTACTCCTGAAGAAGCGGTAGCGGCTTCGGACGAGGATTATATCCTTCCGCAGGAAGACGCGTCCGGTGCGCATCATTATATCGTGCCGGTGGAAGCGCTCGACGCAGGTATCGACTGCGCTGCTTTCTCCGACAACAAGGAAAAGTGGTACGACCGCATCCTGGTGTTCCGGTCTAAAGATCTCGCCATGAGCGATTACGAACCGGGCTTCCTGACGACAGCGGAAAAGCTTGGTCTGGCTGACGGCAGTTATACCTGTGAAGTAACGCTGTCCGGCGGAAGCGGCAAGGCGAGCGTCAGTTCTCCTGCCAACATCATCGTCGAGAACGGCGCTGCCACGGCGGAGATCGTCTGGAGCAGCGACAAATACGACTATATGAAGATCGACGGCGAGCAGTATCTGCCGGTCAACACATCCGGGAACTCCACGTTCCTGATCCCTCTGGCCGCGTTCGACTTCAATTTGCCGGTCCTTGCTGACACGATCGCCATGAGCACGCCGCACGAGATCGAATACACGCTGAACTTCGATTCTTCCACGATCCAATAATTCTGTAAGGTTCAGGGGCAGGTCTTTTTGACCTGTCCCTGTTTCGCTGTTTTATGAAGAGATCTATTTGTTTATTTTTGATATTCGTTCTGCTCTTCACGGGCTGCTCCGGCGGGAAACCGTCCGGCGGAAGCAGTGACGATTCTGTTCTGCCGGGAACGCAGATCGCCTGGGAACGCTCCATGGACCTCGCGTACGCGGATCAGTTTTCCGTGGATTATTACGAAGGCGGTTACAAGCTGCTGACCGTGATCCAGGGAGACCGCTTTCTGCTCGTGCCGGAAGGAAAGGAAGCTCCGGACGGGCTGCCTGAAGATATCCGCGTGCTTTACGCCCCTGTGGAGAATATCTATATGGCGGCGTCGTCTTCCATGGCGCTTTTCGACGCCATGGACAGTCTGGACCGCATCCTGTTCTCAGCGACACGCGCAGACGGATGGTATGTAGAGAACGCCCGGAAAGCGATGGAAGAGGGCAGGATCATCTTCGCGGGAAAGTATTCCGAACCGGATTACGAAGGCCTCATCGAAGGAGACTGTCAGCTCGCGCTGGAAAACACCATGCTGCTTCACAGTCCGAAGGTCAAGGACATGATCGAGCAGTTGGGTATTCCTGTGCTCATCGAGTATTCCAGTTACGAGAGCCATCCGCTCGGACGGACAGAATGGATCCGCTTCTACGGCGCGCTGCTCGACCGAGAGGAAGCCGCTGACGCGTACTTCGAGACGCAGGCGCAGCAGGTGAAGACCCTCGAAGGTTCCGATGCGGCCGGAAAGAGCATAGGCTTTTTCTATATCAGCAGCGGCGGCCGCGTCGTCGTTTACAGCGGCGCATCCTATATCGCGAAGATGGTAGAACTGGCTGGCGGCGAATACCTGTTCGCAGACGTCACCGACGAAGAGAGCAGCCGCAGTTCCGTCAACATCACGCTGGAAGATTTCTACGCCAAAGCAGCGGATGCGGATTATCTCATCTACAACGCGACGATCGACGAACCGATCTATACGCTGGACCAGCTGCTTGCGAAGAGCGACGTGCTGGCGGACGTCAAAGCCGTAAAGGAAGGCAACGTCTGGTGCACCGGGAAATATATGTATCAGGCGACCGACATCATCGGCGACCTGATCCTGGACATCCACCGCGTCCTTACCGACAGCGAGGATAGCATGGCGTTCCTGTATAAACTGCAGTAAAACGAGGTCTGCATGAGCAAAGACTTGAAAACAGATGCATATGACGTTCTGAAAAGACGGCTCCGCTACGAGACGGTTTTTGTGCTGCTCATCATCGCGTTCTGCGTCATCACCGTGCTGAACATCAACATCGGCAGCGTACCGATCTCCGTGAAGGAGATCGCGGAGATCATCTTCCGCCGCCAGGGTGACCCGACGCAAATGAAGATCGTGTGGAGCATCCGCCTGCCGCGCATCATCATGGCTGCTGTGTTGGGCGGCGGTCTTTCCCTGTCAGGTTTTCTGCTCCAGACGTTCTTCAGCAACCCTATCGCAGGGCCTTTCGTGCTCGGTATCTCCTCAGGCGCGAAACTCACCGTGGCGCTCACCATGATCTATGCGCTGAGTTATGCGGGGTCCGTTTCCTCAATCGTGCTTGTGCTGGCCGCTTTTGTCGGTTCCATGATCTCGACCGGATTCATACTGATCGTTTCGACAAAGCTGAAAAACATGTCGGCGCTGCTGGTCGCAGGCATCATGATCGGATATATCTGTTCCGCCATTACGGATTTCGTGGTGACGTTCGCGGAGGAATCCGACATCGTGAACCTCCATAACTGGTCCCTCGGCAGTTTTTCCGGCATGAGCTGGGACAACGTGAAAGCTTCGGTCATCCTCGTAGGAGTCTCCTTTGTGCTGGTTTTCCTGCTTTCCAAGCCTATGAGCGCTTACCAGCTCGGCGAGAATTACGCGCGCAGCATGGGCGTGAACATCAAACTGTTCCGCACCTGTCTCATACTGCTGTCCAGCGTGCTTTCCGCGACGGTCACCGCTTTTGCGGGGCCCATTTCTTTCGTCGGCATCGCTGTGCCGCATCTGATCAAACGGGCGCTGAACACTTCGAAACCCATCGTGGTCATCCCGGCCTGCTTCCTCGGCGGCGCTGTATTCTGCATGTTCTGCGACCTGATCGCCCGTACAGCCTTCGCGCCTTCGGAACTGAACATCTCCACCGTCACGTCTATATTCGGCGCTCCCGTGGTCATCGCCATGATGATAAGGCGCCAGAAGGAGAAGCAATGAGCGACCTGTTTTTCCGCACAAAAGGCCTGACGGTCGGTTATAACGGCAAACCGCTGATCCACGATATCGACATCGGCGTGGCGGAAGGGGAGATCCTGACGCTCATCGGACCGAACGGATCGGGCAAATCGACGATCCTGAAGTCCATTACGCGGCAGCTGAAGATCCTCGGAGGCACGGTCTATATCGGCGAACACGATCTGCATACGATGAACCTGAAGGAACTGGCAAAGCAGATGTCCGTGGTTCTGACGGAACGGATGAAGCCGGAACTCATGAGCTGCCGGGATATCGTCGCGACGGGTCGTCATCCGTATACGGGCAATCTCGGACTGCTGTCTCCGGAGGATGAAGCGATCGTAAACGAGTCCATGGAAAGTGTTCACGTGCTCGATCTGCAGAACCGGGACTTCAACGCGATCTCCGACGGTCAGCGGCAGAGGGTCCTTCTCGCGAGAGCGCTGTGCCAGCAGCCGCGCGTCCTGATCCTGGACGAACCGACGTCGTTCCTCGACATCCGCCACAAACTGGAATTGCTGACACTGCTGAGGAAACTGACGAAGGAGAGAAAACTGGCCGTCATCATGTCGCTGCACGAGATCGATCTGGCGCAGAAAGTGTCCGACAAGGTGATCTGCGTCAAGGGAGACGTGATCGCCCGATATGGAACGCCGGCAACGGTCTTCCATGAAGACACGATACGCGAACTCTACGAGATCGATAACGGAACGTATGATCCCGTATTCGGCAGCATAGAACTCGGCAAACCGGAAGGCAAACCGGAGATCCTTGTCCTTTCGGGAGGAAACAACGGCGTCTCTGTTTACAGGCATCTGCAGAAGAAGAACATACCATTTGCAGCTGCCGTCCTGACGACGAACGACATGGATTACGCTGTCGCAAGGCATATCGCCACGGAAGTCGTATCGACGCCGCCGTACGAAGCGTTTTCGGAGCAGGCGATCGAACGTGCGTTGGAACTCGTTCACAGCTGCCGCATCGTACTCGACGCGGGCGTTGTCATCGGAACGGCCAATCAGGGCGTCGCAAAGATCATCGAAGAAGCGGACCGGCTCGGAAAGCTGAAGAAAGGCAGAACACATGAACTTCTTTAAGTTCAATGCGATTGCCATGCTGGCGGGCTTCGTTCTGGATCTTCTGATCGGTGACCCGGAAGGGTGGCCGCATCCCGTGATCTGGATCGGGAAGTATATCAGCCTGGCGGACCGCAAGATCCGGGACAGGGCTGCAGGAGACAGTGCGAAACTGCGCAGAGGTTCTGTCTGGATGACGGTCAGCACCGTTTTCATCGCCATGGCGGCGACGGCAGCGGTCATGCGCCTTGCGATGTTCGGCGGAAATGTCGTGCTTCTGATCGTCATGAGCATCCTTTCCTGGACCTGCCTGTCCGCGAAATGCCTGGCGAAAGAAGCGAATGGCGTAGCGAAAGCGCTGAAACGGTCCCTGGAAGACGGCCGCAAGCAGGTCGGACGCATCGTCGGCCGGGATACGGCTGCCTTGTCCGAAGAAGATATCGTAGCCGCAACGGTAGAGACCGTAGCCGAGAATACGACGGACGGCATCGTGTCGCCGCTCATTTATCTGCTGATCGGAGGACCCGTCCTGGCCATTGGTTTTAAGGCAGCGAGCACGCTGGATTCCATGGAGGGGTATCTGGACGAAAAATACCGGGACATCGGCTGGTGCGGCGCAAAACTCGACGACGTCCTGAACTTTATCCCTGCGAGGATCTGCGGTCTGCTGATGTGCCTCTCCGCCGGACTGCTGAAAGGCCTGGACGGGAAAAACGCGCTGCGGATCATGAAGCGCGATCATGCCAATCATCTCAGTCCGAACTGCGCCTGGAGCGAATCAGCTGCGGCCGGTGCGCTGCATGTACAGCTGGGCGGAAGCCATGAGTATTTCGGCAAGATCATCGAAAAGCCGTCGATCGGAGATGATGACCGCCCGCTGAAACGAGGAGACATCCTGCTGACGAACCGGCTGATGTACGGAACGTCTATCATCACTGTAATGCTGCTGTTTGCATTGGGAATGCTGGTATAAGAACATGAAGGAACTCAGAGAAGGGTTTACTACAGGGAGCTGCGCGGCTGCGGCGGCGCTGGCCTGCTGTCTGTGGCAGCGGGACGGCAAATGCCCCGACGTAGTGGAGATCGAAGTGCCCGGCGGAAAACTGTACAGGCCTCAGATCATTTCCCATCCGGACGGCAGCTGCTCGGTCATAAAAGACAGCGGAGATGACCCGGACATCACGAACGGCATGGAAGTCTGTTGTTCCGTGCAGGTCGATGAAGAGGAAGGTCCGGTCCGGTTTGCGGCAGGAGAAGGCGTTGGAAGGGTCACGCAGAAGGGTCTGAAGATCCCCGTAGGAGAACCTGCTGTCAACCCTGTTCCCCGGCAGATGATCGAAGACGCAGTACGGAGCGTATTCGGCATGCGGGGCGCTGTCGTAACGGTCTCCATACCGGGCGGTGAGGAGATCGCGAAAAAGACCTTCAATCCGAGACTCGGGATCGAAGGCGGGCTTTCCGTGCTGGGCACGACTGGCATCCTGCGCCCCATGAGTCTGCAGGCGCTGCGCGATTCCATGCGCGTGGAGCTGGAGATGCATGTCAATCAAGGTCACAGACGACTGATCTTTACGTTCGGGAATCAGGGAGAAACGGCGCTTTCCTCGCTGTACCCCGATTTGCCCATCGTCCAGGTGAGCAATGAGATAGGCTATATGCTGGACGCGGCAAGAGAACTGGGCGTAGAGTATCTGCTTGTCGGCGGGCATTCCGGTAAAATGACGAAGATCGCCGCAGGGATCCTGCAGACGCACAGCAGCACGGCAGACGGAAGGCGCGAAGCGGTCATCACGCAGCTCGCAAGGATGGGGGCGGATGCCGGGCTCTGCGAAGCCGTTTACGGATGCAAGACGACAGACGCCATGGCTGTTCTGATCGAAAAAGCAGGTTATAGCGGGGTCTGGAACAGATTGGCGGAAGCGGCGAAAGAATACATGACGTTCCGGGTGCGGGACGGGATCCGGATCGATACCGTGATCACAGATACGGAGGGCCGTATCCTGGGAAAGGCTGACTGATATGAATATCACACACGGCGGAAACGTTTGGCAGGAAGGCAGCCCGGCTGACTGGCTGGACTTTTCTGCCAATATCCGGCCCGGCGGCGCTCCGGACTGGGTGAAGAACGCCTTAGTGGGAGGCATGGAAAACGCGCGGTACTATCCAGCTTTGGATATGCACAGAGCAAGAAAGGCGCTGTCGGAATATCTCCGGTTGAAAGAGGAATTCATCATGCCATGCGCAGGTGGTGTTTCCGCCATTACTATGGCAACGCGCTGCGGTGTTAAGGAAGTCTTCGTCTGTGCTCCGTGTTTCGGCGAATACGGAGGCGCGGCTCATCAGGCAGGACTTTCCTGGACAAGCGTCAGTCTGATGAGAAAGGACCGCGTCATAGAGGATCCGCGAATCGCGCTGAAAGACGTTCTGGAAGAAGGATCTCTCGTCTGGCTCTGCAGTCCCATGAATCCGGTCGGATACGCTTTCGAAAGGAAGCAGATCGAAGACCTGCTCGAACTCATCCTTGAAAAGCATTGCCGCCTCGCTGTTGACGAAGCGTTTATCGATTTCTGTCCGGACAGCAGCGTACGGGATCTGGTGAACGCTCATCCGGAGCTCATCATTACGGGTTCGTTTACGAAAAGCCTGGGCATCCCCGGCGTGCGGCTCGGTTATCTGTGCGCGCAGGACGCGGACAGGCTGGCGCAGGCCATGCTGCCCTGGGAACTGAACTGCTTTGCGGAAAGCGTTCTGCTGGCTCTGCCTGAATACAGGGAAGAGATCGAAACAGATGCTGAGATCAACCGCAGCCGCAGAGAAGTTTTCAAAGCGCAGCTCGAAACCTTGGGTCTGTACGTCTATCCGTCGCAGGCGGACTTTCTTCTGGTCGATTTCGGAAAGAAAACGGACGCCATCGTTAAGAAACTGAAAGCAAGACATATCCTCGTCCGTACCTGCCTCGACTTTAAAGGCGTGAACGACGGACGACATCTGAGGCTGGCAGTCAAGGACGAGGCCTCGAACGAAACGCTCATCGAAGCATTGAAGGAGATCTTATAAATGCGCGGAAAATCATTGATGTTCCAGGGGACCGGCTCCTCTGTCGGCAAATCCATGCTCTGCACGGCCGTGCTGCGCATCCTGCATCAGGACGGCTGGAAAGTCGCGCCGTTCAAGGCGCAGAACATGGCGCTGAATTCCTACGCGACGAGCGAAGGTCTTGAGATGGGACGCGCCCAGGTGACCCAGGCGGAAGCCGCCTGCATCGAACCTTCCGTCAAGATGAACCCGATCCTGCTCAAGCCCACGTCGGACCGCAGGAGCCAGGTCGTCGTCGGCGGCAAGCCCATCGGCACGCTGACCGCCATGGAATATGAGGAATACAAACCGAATCTGCGCAAATTCGTCAAGGAGACATACGACGCGCTCGAAAGTGAAGTCGACTGCGTCGTTATCGAAGGGGCAGGGAGCCCTGCGGAGATCAACCTGCATGAAGGTGACCTCGTAAATATGGCCATGGCCAAAGCCGCGGACGCGCCTGTCATCCTGATCGGCGACATCAATCCCGGCGGCGTGTTCGCTTCGGTGTACGGCACGGTCAAACTGCTGCCGGAAGACGAACAGAAGATGATCAAGGGCATCGTCATCAACAAGTTCCGCGGTGACGTCAAGATTCTCGAACCCGGCCTGGACATGCTGGAAGAACTGCTCGGCATCCCCGTGATAGGGGTCATCCCGTTTATGGACGTGGATATCGAAGACGAGGATTCCGTGACCGAGCGTTTCAACCGCCAGTACGGCGGCGAGGCGGTTCGCGTCGCGGTCGTGCACATCCCGCATATCTCCAACTTCACGGACTTCAACATCCTGGAGAGCGAAACGGATGTTTCGGTCAAATACGTCAAGAGCGCAGCAGAGATCAAGGATGCCGACATCGTCATGATCCCCGGTACGAAGAACACGATCGAAGACCTGAACTGGATGAAGCAGCGCGGCATCGCCGACGAGATCGTGCGGTTCGCCCGTAAGGGCGGCATGGTCGTGGGGATCTGCGGCGGCTATCAGATGCTCGGCGAACGCCTGTTCGATCCGTATTACACCGAGTCGCGCATCCCCGAGATCGCAGGCCTCGGGCTGCTCGATCTGACCTGTACGTTCGAAAACGAGAAGACGACGACCCAGTCCAGAGGGCTCATCCGTAGCGACGCGGGCTGGCTGTCCGAGCTGAACGGCGTGCTCGTGGACGGCTATGAGATCCATATGGGGGTCAACGAATACGGTCCGGACTGCAAGCCTTTTCTGTACCTGAACGGACGCGAACATCCCGACGGCGTCTCGAACAAGGAAGGAAACGTCATGGGCACGTACCTGCACGGGATCTTCGACACCGGCGCGTTCGGCAGGGCGCTGATCAATAAAGTCAAGAAAGAAAAGGGCATAGACGTGTCCGAAAGCGACATCCTGACGATGGAGGAATTCCGCGAACGCGAACTGAACAAGGCAGCCGACATCGTCCGCGCGAATCTCGACATGGAAGCGGTCTATACGATCATCAAAGGCGGAAATGCTCCGCTGGGCAGGTGGAAGGAATGAGCGGCGTGACCCTGAAAAAAGCCCCGCGCGTCATGATCGCCGGAACGAACAGCGGCTGCGGAAAGACGACGGTCGTCTGCGCGCTGCTGCAGGCCCTGAAGAACCGCGGACAGGACGTGATGTCGTTCAAGTGCGGCCCGGACTACATCGATCCGATGTTCCATTCGCAGATCATCGGGACGGACAGCATGAACGTCGACCTGTTCTTCAGTTCCGAGGAAGAGGCGAAGGGGCTGTTCGCCAGACATGCGAAGGATGTGAACGTGGTCGAAGGCGTCATGGGCTATTACGACGGCATGGCTATGGATTCGGACAGAGCCTCGGCGTATCATGTATCGACCGTTCTGCAGACGCCCGTGATCCTCGTGATGAACGTCCGGGGCATGGCGCTGTCTGCGGCTGCGCTGCTCTCGGGATATCAGAAGTTCCGGGAAAACGCGCCGGTCGCAGGCGTCATTTTCAACCGGGCAAGCGCGGGGAGCTACGAACGGCTCAAAAAAACGGTCGAAAACGAGTGCGGCATCCCCGTGCTGGGATATTTACCCACAGACCCGTATATCTCGCTGGAAAGCCGGTATTTGGGCCTTATAACTGCATCTGAGATCGAAGGTCTGCAGGCCAAGATGCAGAAACTGGCTGCGCAGGCGGAAAAGACGCTGGAGATCGACCGCATACTGGAACTGATGCGTACCGCGGAACCTCTCGAAGCGCCTGCGCTGAACAACGAAAAGAAAGGCTTTTTCCGCCTCGCCGTGGCGAAGGATAAGGCATTCTGCTTCTATTACAGGGCAAACCTGGAGCTGATGGAAGCTCTGGGAGCGGAACTGGTGGAGTTCAGTCCCGTCAAGGACCGTGAACTGCCGGAATGCGACGGCCTGCTGCTGGGCGGCGGCTATCCCGAACTGTACGCGGACGTGCTGAAACAGAATGTGAGCATGCGCGCGCAGATCCTGACAGCGATCGAAAGAGGTCTTCCGACCGTGGCTGAATGCGGCGGATTTATGTATCTGTGCCGCGACATCGCGGGCAAAAAGATGTGCGGCGTATTCGATACGTCCGTTCGCAGTACGGGTAAACTGACCCGTTTCGGCTATGCGGAGATCAGCGCTGAGAAAGACAGCCTGCTGTTCGAGCCGGGAACTTCGATCAAAGGTCACGAATTCCATTACTGGGACGCGGAAGATCCGGGAAGCGCTCTGAATGCATGCAAACCGAACGGAAAGGCCTGGCGATGCGGCTACGTTTCGGACAGCCTGTACGCAGGCTATCCGCATCTGTACCTGCCCAGCTGTCCGCAGGCGGCAGAACGCTTTGCGGACAAATGTCTCGAATTCCGGAAAAGGAGAACGGCGGAATGAAGCCGATGGAGATCGAAAAGAAGAGTTTTGAGATCATTGCGGAGGAACTCGCGCAGCGTTACCCGGGCCGGAAAGCGGACCCGGAATACGACCTGCTGATACGCAGGGTCATCCATACGACGGCGGACTTCGAATACTTCGAAACGCTCGCGTTTTCGGAACACGCCGTGGAGAAGATGAAGGCGGCGATCGCGAACGGATGCGATATCGTCACCGATACGACCATGGCGATGTCCGGGATCAACAAGAAGACGCTCGCGAAGTTCGGCGGGCAGGTACACTGCTTCATCGCGGACGAAGACGTTGCGATGGAGGCGAAAGAGAGGGGCGTGACCCGTTCTCTCGTCTCCATGGAAAAGGCCGCCCGTATGAAAAATCCTCTGATCTTCGCGATAGGTAACGCGCCGACCGCGCTGCAGTCCATCTGCAGCCTGTACCGGGAAGGCAAACTGAAGCCGGAGATGGTCATCGGCGTCCCCGTCGGTTTCGTGAATGTCGTAGAAGCCAAAGAAGAACTGATGCAGACTGTTCCGGACTACATCGTCGCAAAAGGACGAAAGGGCGGAAGCAATGTTGCTGCCTCTATCGTAAACGCAGTATTGTATCAGCTGGTCACAAGAGAAGGCTGAGAAAGGAGTTCCCATGATCCATTTTGTCGGAGCCGGATGCGGCGCGCCGGACCTGATCACCGTGAGAGGCGCGAGACTGCTGTCCGAAGCGGACGTCGTCATCTACGCGGGGTCCCTGGTGAACCCGAAGCTTCTGGAATACTGCAAGGAAGGCTGCGAGATCCACGACAGCGCCTACATGACGCTTGAACAGGTGATCGAAGTGATGCAAAGAGCGGAAGCGGAAGGGAAGACCACCGTCCGTCTGCACACAGGCGATCCGTCCATCTACGGCGCGATCCGCGAACAGTTCGACGCGCTGGACCCGCTGGGCATCGCATATGATGTATGCCCTGGCGTGAGCGCTTTTTCCGGAGCGGCAGCCAGTCTGAAGGCGGAATATACGCTGCCGGACGTATCGCAGACCGTGATGATCACGCGCATGGAAGGGCGTACAC
>JAFZRG010000214.1 GCA_017619985.1 Bacillota bacterium
CAAGGCTGTTTATCATCCGTCTCTGCCCTCCAACGGAAGAAACTACGAAGTCGCCAAGAAGCAGTTCGGCGAAGGCTATACCACCGGTATGATCTCCTTCGAGACCGCTGCCTACAAGGGCATGAGCGAATTCGAGACCGCAAAGAAACTGCTGAACGCGCTGCAGATCCCCGGCATCGGCGTCTCCCTGGGCGGCACCGACTCCCTGATCCAGCACCCGGCCAGCATGACCCACGCCAACGTGACCCCGGAAGGCCGCAAGGAAGCCGGCATCACCGACGGTCTGGTCCGCTTCTCCGTCGGTATCGAGGACATCGAAGACCTGATCGCGGACTTCGAACAGGCGGCTGCGAAGCTGTAAGGAAAGCAAATGAAACGCAATCTCAGGATCGCGCTGATCGTAATTCTGGCACTGGCGGTCTCGACCGCCAGCGCCTTTGCTGAAGTGATCAGCGCGAGCTTCAACAAGATCAATATCGAAGTCGGCGGAAGCCTGAAAGCCGTTGCGGGCGAGTATTTCGTGCGCACGACGGGCGACGTGCCGTACAGCATCCTGTACAAAGGTACGACGTATCTGCCGCTGGCGAAAGTCTGCGAGTTCGTGGGCAAGGACGTCCGCTGGGACGGCAATACCCGCACAGTCACCATCAGCAATCCGGAAGGGACTGTCGAACCTGCGCCGGATTCCACGGCGGAGCCGAGAGGCTATCAGGACGTTTCCATCGACTGCGTATTCGACAGTCTGAACATCGTGGTAAACGGCCAGACGTTCGCGCGTCCCGGCACGCAGTTCGACCGCGGTGAAGGGAATATGGTCCCCTACAGCCTGCTGTACCGCGGCACGACGTATCTGCCGCTCGCGGCGGTCTGTCAGATCGTGGGCAAGGACATCTCCTGGAACGGCGAGACCTACACGGCCATCGTAAAGGACACGAAGGACATCGGCGTTTACAGCGGCACGGACGTGCCCGATTTCGGCAAACTGACCGGCCTGCCTCTGTCTTCTGACAGCAGCGAGGACGACATCATGGTCTACAACTATTACGACTATGACATGACGTCCCGTTCAGGCAAGGAAGCGGAAGACCTGCAGAAATACGTGGGATACCTGTTCGATGCAGGGTTCACGTTCAGCCTGGACGACAGCAGAAAACTGGTCGGAAACGAGACGACGACGCTGTACGTCTACAAGAACGCGGAGACCGGCCGCATCGTCGTGATCGGTCTCGTCCAGGGGAATGAACTGTCCCAGGCCGTCGTCAGCTACAGCAAATAGGAACGCAGAAGAGGGCCCCGCGCCCTCTTTTTGTGTCGAGAGGAGAAACATATGCAATACGTTTTGGCAACCATGGAAGATCTGCCCGCCATCCGCAAGCTGCTGGCCAGATATCACAAGGACACGATCAAGCCCGAGGACATGCCCGGCGGTTTCGTCACGACCAAGCTGTCCGACGAGCAGTTCGAGGATCTGATCGTCAACCGCAAGGGCGTGACCCTCGCCAAGGACGAAAACGGCGAAGTCAAGGCGTTCGCGCTGCACGCCGGCTGGGATTACTGGAAACAGGTGCCCATCATGCAGCGCATGACGGAAGTCCTGCCCGACATGCCGTTCGAAGGCATGCACCTGGACGAGACGAACACCTACCAGTACGGTCCCGTCTGCGTGGACGTTTCCGTGCGCGGCACGGGCGTGTTCGAGGCGATCTTCAAGGAAGCGCTCAAGCTTTATGAAGACCGCTATCCTGTGATGGTCACGTTCATCAACCAGATCAATCCCAGGAGCTACGCGGCGCACACCCGCAAAGCCCACATGACCGAGATCGGCAAATTTGACTTCAACGACAACCACTACTGGATGATGGCCATCCGCACGAAGGAAGAGTAGGCGCCATGTCAGGAACGGCAAGTCTCTTTTTCAGCCCGACCGGGACGACGCGGAAGATCGTCCGCGCCTTTGCGGAAGGATACGGCGGGCCTCGGACGGAAAACGACATATCTCTCCCCGTGACCCGGGAGAAGCCTTTGAAGAACGGCGGAGCGGACGACCTGTTCGTCTTTGCAGGCCCGGTGTACGGCGGCCGCAGCTTTAAGCTGCTGACGAAGACGATAGGAAAGCTGGACGGCGGCGGAAGGCCCGCGGTCTGCATTGCGGTCTACGGCGGCAGGCATTACGACATGGCACTGGCTGACCTGTACGAAGCGGCGGCAGATGCCGGTTTCCGCGTGATCGCCTGCGGCGCGTTCATCGGCGAACACAGTTTTTCTTCGGCCATCCAGACCGGACGGCCGGACAAGGAAGACCTTGCGCTTGCCATGGACTTCGGACGGCAGGTGCGCGAAAGGGCGGAAGCTGCGAAAGCAGCCGGAAAAGACCTGCCGGCGATGGCGCCGGAGGACGTCCCCAAACGCGAGGTCGACCTTGCCGCCATCGGCATGCACCGCGAGCGCCTGGGCCGTCTGAGCCCGAACCGGCCTTTGGCGGCGGAGAACTGCATCCGCTGCGGTACCTGCGCTGCCGTGTGCCCGCTGGGTCTCATCGACCGGGACGATCCGGAAAAGATCGAGGAGAAATGCATCAAATGCGGTGCCTGCGTCAAGGCCTGCCCGGTCGGCGCCATGCGCTTCCCGCAGGAGGACTTCAAGGAAGTCGCGAAGAACTGCGAAGAGACGTTCGGAAAAGAAGAACGGTCCCCGCAGATCTGGTTCGCGTAATAAAAAGCATAACAAAACCGCCCTTACCCGGGCGGTTTTCGATTGCCTTAAAACTATTCTCCGGCGATCAGCGCCATGTTGACGTTCGTGACATACTCGATCGCCCAGTCGTCGAAATCGAAGCTTTCCGTATGGATCGGCGCGTGATCGTATCCGAAGCTGACGTAATAATGACAGCCTTTCGTCGCCTTCAGGAATACGCCCACGTCCTCGCTGCCCCGGCGCGGGACTTCGACGTAGTGGAATTCATATCCGCAGCTTGCCGCAGCTATTTTCACCTTTTCGAAGCTCTCGTCGTGGTTGCGGGTCTCCGGGAACTCATCCCGGTACTCGAAGGTCACCTGCATCCCTTCCGCCGCGGCCAGTTTTTTCGCTTCTTCCTCCAGAAGCGCCTGCAGTTCGTCCAGCTCCGCTTCGTCCTCCGCGCGTATCGTCAGAAGCAGACGGCCGTGGCTGGCGCTCATGCCGAACGCTTCGTGCTCGCCGATGTCGATCTGCACGATGGTCGCGAGGATAAAGCTCTTGAACCGTGGATCCTTCAGCAGCTCCTGGCTGTATTCCGCCATCCTGCACAGCGCGAGCGACGGATTGATGCCGTCCTGCGGCGTGGCTGCGTGGGCCTGCTTGCCGGTCATCTCGATGATCATGCCTTTGCTGGCGCACTGCAGCGTGCCCCTGCGCGAGCAGATCGCTCTCGGCGGGTAGTATTTGCCCTGTCCGTGCGTCGAGAAGATCTCCTGCACGTTGTTGTTCGTGATAAAGTCCAGACAGCTCTTCGCGCCGCTGCCGTTCTCCTCGGCGGGCTGGAAGATGAAGAACACATCGCGGTCCGCGCCGTAACGGTCGACGCTCAGGATGGTCGCTGCCAGACTCGCCGTGTGCCCGTCGTGGCCGCACTTGTGGCCTTTGCCGGGATAGACGGACTTGTAGGGCTTGTCGATGTTGTCCAGCGCCTTCAGGGCGTCACAGTCCGCGCGGAACGCCATGTTGGGCTTCTTCGGGCCCGGGCTGCGGTACGCGCACCACACGTAATGGCCGGCGTCGTGGATCTCGATGCGGCTCGTATTCTCCTTCAGGAACTTCATGACCCGCTCCAGCGTCGGTCTCTCCTCGTTGGAAAGGTCGGGGTATTTGTGGATCTCGTGGCGCAGTCCTGCGCACTTCTCAAAAATGTCTCTGTCCATAAAAAACTCCTGTCTTTTACTCCCATTGATGGTATTATTATAGCACAGCAACGGAAAGGGGACCCTTATGACATACGCACAGCAATTGTTATCGTTTTTTACGCCCGTACAGATGCTCGAGTTTCTCCTGCGCATCGTGGCTGCCTGCGCCTGCGGCGCAGCCATCGGTTACGAGCGGAGCAGGCGGTTCAAAGAAGCCGGCATCCGCACGCACGTCATCGTCTGCTGCGCTGCCGCGCTCATCATGATCGTCTCCAAGTACGGTTTCGTGGACATGGGCACGTCCGGGACAGGTTATTTTCCCGGCACGAGCGGCGCTGACCCCGCCAGGATCTCCGCGGCGGTCATCAGCGGCATCGGTTTTCTCGGCGCCGGCGCCATCTTCCGCAACAAGAACGCGATCAAGGGCCTGACCACGGCAGCAGGTCTGTGGGCGACCGCAGGTATCGGCCTCGCCATCGGAGCGGGCATGTACCTGCTGGGCATCACGGTCTCGTTCGTGATCTGCCTGATGCAGTACGTGATGCACCGCTTTACGGTGGGTTCCGACGCGTTCCAGAGCAGCATGATGGAATTCGACGTGGACAGCGAGGTGGATTTCCAGCCCATCCTGACAGCGTTCATCCGGGATCTGGACGGCCAGATCTCGAGTTACAGCTACGCGGTCAACGGCGCTGCGACGCATTACAGCGTGACTCTGAAGACCAAGAAAGAAGTTACGATGGAGCTCATCAACGCGTTCTCCGAAGAACATCCGGGCATACGCGCCGCGAGCGTTAGCAAGCTGTAGGAGCGGATAGAAAAGCAAGCAAAAACCGGCCTTGACGGCCGGTTTTTCTATGCCTTGATATCGAATTCCTTCATCTTTCTCATGATGGTCGACTGGCTCACGCCGAGCAGTTCCGCGGCTCTGCGGGTCGACCCGCCCCGGTCGAGAGCCCGCTCCACGAGCGTGCGTTCGACTTCAGCGACTGCCCGGGTCATCGGGGGAAGTCCGTTCACGACCACGCCGTCCCCCTGCTGTTCCTGCGGCTGGTCCAGCGCCAGCTCCTTCGACCAGATGCGGTAGAAGTGGCGCGGTTCGATCAGGTCGTCGACGCTCATGATGATGAGCCGCTTGACGAGGTTCTTCAGCTCGCGCACGTTGCCCGGCCAGCTGTAGTCGGTCAGCAGGGCGATCAGGTCGTCCGAGAAGCGCTTGTTCGTGCCGTAGTTCTGGTTGAAGATATAGAGGAAGTGGTGCAGCAGCGGCGCGACGTCCTCCTTGCGTTCGCGCAGCGGCGGCAGGGTGATGGGCACGACATTCAGACGGTAATACAGGTCGCGCCGGAACGTGCCGTTCTCCGCCATCTCCTTCAGATTGCGGTTCGTGGCCGCGATGATGCGGGCGTTCGTCTTGATGGGCTCGAGGCCGCCGACCTTGTAGAATTCGCCGTCCTGCAGCACGCGCAGCAGCTTTGCCTGCGACTCCAGCGGCATGTCGCCGATCTCGTCGAGGAAGATCGTGCCCTTCGACGCGATCTCGAAGAAGCCCTGCTTGCCTTTGGCGAGCGCGCCGGTGAAAGCGCCGGGTTCGTAGCCGAACAGTTCGGCTTCGATCAGGTTCGTGGAGATGGCGCTGCAGTTGAGGGTCACGTAGGGCTCGAAACGCCTTGCGCCGGACGAATGGATGATGGAGGCGAAGACCTCCTTGCCCGTGCCGGATTCGCCGAGCAGCAGGACGGGCACGTCGTAAGAAGCCACGCGGATGGAATCCTGCAGCACCTGGCGGACCACGGCGCTCTCGGCGATGATGTCCACCGGGGAATCCTCTACGTACTGCAGCTTGGCCCGTTTGCCCCGCTCGATCGCCTGCGGCGTAAACGTGTTCGACATGGTCTGGATGGCCCTGTCTTCCAGCTGGTTGACGCAGATCAGCACGCAGTAGGGTTTGCCGGCCGCATCGTAGATCGGGGTGCCGGAGATGATGCCATAGCGGTTGCCTGCGAAGGCCTGCAGCACGGTGTACTCCTTGTTGATCCGCAGGATGACCGGCGTGACCAGCGGCATGTACATGCCCTGGTTGTGCAGGGTAAAGATCGTCTGGCCGACGGCGTCTTCGCGGCTGATACCGGTGATCTCCTCGTAGCGCGAGTTGATGAACATGGACACGCCGTCCGCGCGGGTGACGTAGATACCGGTATCGTAGTCTTCGAACATGTCCTCCGTGACGCTGCCGCCGCCCGCGTTCTTCGTGAGCGTATACAGAACGGAGGACAGCGAGACCTGGTCCTGCAGGACGGCGATGTAGGCGCCTTTCCACTGGTCGAGGATCCTGGCCTGCGCCGCGCTGCGAACGGCGGAGACCGGTACGAGGCGCAGCGTGTAGCTCGTGTGGTTGAGCAGGATGGTCGTCGCCAGGTTGGCGTTGTTGAGCTCGAGGGTCCGCAGATGGGCCATGAAACGGTCCGGATCGATGGTCTCCAGGAAGTCTTCCGAGGCGCTGTCGCAGGGGATCAGGTTGCCGAGCGTGTCGATGAAATAGGCGTATTGCAAATGTCGCATGGGGTTCTCCTTTGATACTTCGAGTGTACCACAGAACCGCTATCGGTTCAAGTTGGTTCGATTTTGGTTCGCCTATGATCCCGGTAGGATTTCGATTTTGCGG